>JAISLO010000136.1 GCA_031290815.1 Synergistaceae bacterium
ACATCGTTCGTTTGTTTTTTTTCTAAAAATCCGCGCGCAATTTGTTTGATAAAGCTTGCCAGAATGTTCAGATAAACGAAAATCATCGTAATGACCATGGTACAAAATAAAGTAGATTGCAATGGGAGGTACCAGATAGAGCAACGTTGCCAAAAACACCCTTAGCATTAGAAAAAATGCTTCTTTTAACACCCAGAAAAACCCCTTGGCTAGCTTCCTGACGACTTTACCAACAAAACCTCCTCCGAACAAAAAAAACACGACTTGATAAACGACATACAACGCGCAGAGCAGAAGAACGCCCAGCACCACAGCTTTCGCTGTTTTACGTAAAAATCCACCGTCAATCGTTTTTTCATGTTGTTCATGTTTCACCGTGCCTCCGTATTTTAAATAGAACGGCTTAGTGTGTTTTAGTTCTTTTTCGAACTGCTGTTGTCCGGGCTTTTGTTCGTAATAATTTGATTGGTATTCAGGTGAAGGAGGAGCCGGTGAATCATGCCGCTCGTTAAAAAGTTCCGATAATTCCGTTTCTGCGGCACTTACCCAACCGCGCCCGTCTTCATCGTTCCACACGAGCGCATCCTGCGGCAGCAAATCGTCTCTTATGAGTTTCCGTATATCGTTATCTTGAAGGGGCCCGCAAGGCTGATCGTTATTCATGTAGTACCATGATCGCATAGAGTTCACCTTTCTGTTGACCATCTTTTCGGTCCCTTGATTTAAGTTTTACGAACAGTAACACAGTACATACTCTCCTGGCTAAAGTTAAAGGCACCCTGAGAGTTGGTCATATATTGCGTAAACTATGGCATGCCAAGCAACCATCTAAACCTTAGTCACGAGAGTATCTAAAATTATCAGATATTATGGAGCCTCGCACGAAATATTATACAATAATCGGACTGAGATATGGTGATATGCTCGTGTGATGACTGCTGAAAAGATCGAGCTTAAAAGGTCGACAGCTGATCGACCAAAGATCGATTATATATTGCCTCTAATTTCATTTATTGGCGAAGGAAAGACCAACATGTCAGGTCGCGTTAAAACGGCGTCGACAGACTTCGGGCGACAGCATGAAGCTGGTGAGTGATAAGGCTTTCCCTCTGATGGGAAGTGACCGGAAGAACTGTACCACTAAGCCGCTCCACTGTCACGGGCGGCTTTGCTTGATTAATGCCCCGAGACCTGATAAAGCCTGTGCCGCTCACTTGCGCCACCGAAGCAGATACCTTTCGAGCGAGTCGAAGAAAAAGGTCACTATGGTCACTACGATGCCGATAAATACGATCCCCACTATAACCTTTGGATAATTGGCGAAGTCCGAGAAATACTTCACGTACCAGCCCATACCGCTCGTGCCGCCTATCATCTCAGCCGACGTCAGCAGTATGAACGAAAACGAAAGCCCGATGTTTGCTCCTGACATTATGGACGAGACGGAGCCGGGCAGGATTACCCAGAGGATCATCTGACGGTCGTTCAGCTTCAGCGTTTTGGCGGTGTCTATCACCCTTTTGTCCACGTCCGAAACTCCGTTCATGGTGTTGATGAAGATGGGCCAGAGTGCGCCTATGAAGATAATGAAGATGGATGCGGCCCGGAACGTCGGCAGTATGGCTATCGCGTAGGGTATGTAGACCAGAGGAGGAATCGGGCCGAGCACCTTTGCAAAGGGCTTTGAGGCCAGTTTGAGCCTTCTCTTGTAGCCAAAGTAGAGTCCAGCGGGCACGGCCACGGCAACAGCGAGCAGATAGCCGCCCAGAAGGAGGCGAAGAGAGCTCAAGAGCCCCTTCAAAAGCGCCGGGATTTCGTCTATGAACGTCTTGACGACGACTCCCGGCGAGGGATAGAGAAAGCTGTCCAGGACATTCAGCTTTGCCGCAGCCAGCTCCCACGAGAACAGAAAGACGTATACTACGAACAGCGCGTCCCCCGACGCTACAACTGCCTCCCTGTCCTTGCCGAAGATTCTCCTCACGATGAAGACGGCCTGGACCAGGATGAGAAGACCGGCGGCGTGGCCGCTCAGCATTCCCCCCGCCGAAGGGTAAAAGAGCGTGACGGCGATTGCCGCGGCAAAGGCGATGTCGGCCGGCCGAAGAAACCGCGGCATTATATCACTACCTCGCCGCCGCCGATCTTATCGGCTATATCGGCATAGAAGAGGCTGACTATCCTGTTGCGGATGGAAACGTAACCTTCTTCTTTTACCAGCGATACCCTGTCCCTGGGACGCTTGAAGCCGACGGATATCTCCGCCTGCACCCTTCCCGGCCCTGAGGCCATGACGATTATCTTGTCCGACAGAAGTATCGCCTCGTCTATGTCATGGGTCACGAACACTACCGTCTTCTTCTCGGCGCCTCTCTCGCACAGGCTGAGAAGAAGGTCTTGAAGGGCCACCCTGTTCTTGGTGTCTATAGCCCCGAACGGCTCGTCCATGAGCAAAACCTCTGAGTCCATCGCAAGAGCCCTCGCGATAGACACGCGCTGCTGCATACCGCCCGAGAGCTCGCTGGGGAATTTGTCGGCGAAGTCGGCAAGCCCTACTATCTCCAAAAAACCTGAGGCTATCCCGGAGATCTCGGCCGAGCTCTTCTCCGGGAACGCCTGTTTTGCGGCGAGCTCAACGTTCCGCCTGGCGCTCATCCATGGGAACAACGAGTAGTGCTGAAAGACCACGCTCCTGTCGAGCCCCGCGCCGGAGATCGGCTCGCCGTCGAGCAATATTCTGCCTCCGGTCGGCGAAACGAGCCCTGCGAACAAGTTCAGGATGGTGCTCTTCCCGCAACCACTCGGTCCCAGGATGCTGACGAACAAACCTTTCTCGACGGCAAAGCTCACGTCGGAAAGTGCCGTGAATGATTTTCCGCCGTCGTCATAGGTCATGTCGATCCGCTGCACGTCCAGTTTAAGCACGCTGTCCACGCCGTTTTTCTTATTGCTTGAACGCTGCCTTCAATTCCTTGTAGCTGGCATTGTCCGGGCTCTCCTCCAGTTTGGCTTTCAATGCATCCGAGAAGAGCTCTGTGTTCACGTGCTTGCGGATGTCCTCGTCGGAGGTGATGTACTTCGCCTCCTTCATCGCGCTCCAGAATTCGGCCACGCCATCGATGTTCGGGTCAGGGCTGCTGCTGATGTGGGGGCCATAGGTCTCTTCCGTAAGGATGTCATTGGCTATGCTCACGTACTTTGACAGTATCTCTATTGATCCGTCATGGTCGTTTTTGTAGAAGTCGTATGCCTTGATCAGGGCCGCGAGGAAACTTCGGTAATCGTCGGGGTTCGCTGTCAGGTTCTTTCCGGTCGCGATCTGGCGGCAACAGGGGTGATTCTTCATCTTGGGATATTCGCCGCTGTAATGGACGATTTCGAGTCCCTGATCCTCCGCCATTTTACGAAAAGGCGTCCACACCACTCCGGCATCGGCCTTCCCGCTCTTGACCGCCTCCAGCGCGGCGGCTGGGGATTCCATCTCGTTGATTGTGAGGTCCTTTTCCCAGTCAATGCCGGCCCTTGCCAGAGCTCCCCTCAGAACGATGTCCCCCGTAGCCAGACGGACCGTCGCCACCGTCTTGCCCTTGAAGTTGTTGATGTCCTTGAGTTCCTTCGCTTTATCGGGCTTCGCGATTACCGCGTGTCCCTCCGTCATCTGTCCGCCGAAAATGACTATGTCCCTGCCCTTTTCGATGAAGGTAAAGGGCGGAGCCGTGCCAAAGGAGCCGGCGTCGAGTTTTCCCGTAAGCACCGCGTTGATCCCCTCGCCGGAGTTTGTGAAAAGAGCGAGGTTGACATCGAGCCCCTCTTCCTCGAAGTACCCCTTTTCCTTGGCGATAAAATAGAGGATGTGCCCCGTGGAGGCGAGATATCCGACGTTGAATTTTACGAGCTCGGCACGCGCCGCCGCCTCGGCGTAAACGCCGGAAGCGGACAGAACGACGAGCGCGGCTAAAACGCACAAGAATAATCTTTTCATCTGTTCATTCCTCCTAAATATCCTGATTGTTCAACAGTTTTTTGTAATAAAATTCTGACGTATAGAGGGCTGCGGCCGGGTTGTGCCCAAGCACCCTGTCCTTCGTGATAAGGGTGGTGACCGGCGCTTTCGAGTATTTTATGAAAAGCGAGTCGTGCCCGACGCACAGCCCCACTATGACATTGAGATCAGTCTTCTCCTTATTGAGCAGTTTAGCCTGCAAGATTGGGTTACAAATGGCCTCGAAGGAGCCTTTGTTGACCTTCATGTCCTCCTTTATGCCTATCTCCGTCTTGTCGATGGAGCCGATCTTGCAGATGACGCAGTAGCTGTTCAATTCGTGAGCCCTCAGTATTTTCACGAAGGTTTTGGTTTCGTTCATCAGCCCCACGCATGTCGCTATCCCAAGTTTCTCCGCGCCTATCCGGCGGGCGAAGGCGACTATCTCCTCGACGCGCGTGAGCCTGCCGTAATATGTACCCTCTATCTCGGCGGCCGAGAGGGCCATCTTTGAGACGACGGGATCGTCTTGGTACAGCCTCTTCAGGCTCTCCATCTGCGCTTCCGAAACATCCCCCCCTGTACAGGCGAGGGGAAAATCTCCTGCCCTGCGGTAGCAGTTCATCACCCCGCAGTGCGAACAATCAAAGTTAGTGTTCTTCAAACCCTTGACGCCGCTACCCTTTGCGTTTATTTTCCCCATTTTAATCAAACCTCCTCTCACTTAAAAAACTTAGAAGCTGAGCGCGTCTACAAATGCCTTTTCAAAACCGTCCATGTCGGCGAGCTCCAGAACCTCTATTTCACGGACCCTCCTCTCCATGAGCTCCCTGTATTGACGGCCGGCCAGAAATGCCTTCCCTCCCGAACTTGACGTGTTGCCGGCAAATTCTATCTTTCCCGCGAACTCCTTCGGCAGCAGCCCTATATTGATGAGGCTGTCCGCTCGCAGGTGGTAGCCGAACGAACCGGCGATCAGCACCCTGCCGACATCCGATGGAGTCAGCGCCATGGCCCGCAGCAGGTATTCCACGCCGACCCTTACCGCGCCCTTGGCTAGCTGAACCTGCCGCACATCCTTCTGAGTCAGCATCACATCCCCTTCCACCCGAAAGGCGCGTTTGCCATTGTGTTCCGTCAGACGGTCGGCCAGGAACGGAGGGATTTTTCCGGAATCGGGGGATGCGAACCTGCCGTTTGCCTCTATAACGCCGTTTATCACGAGCTCGCCGACGACGTCGATCAAGCCGCTTCCGCATATACCGGCGGGATTCGTTCCTCCTATCACGCCGGCGCGAACCTCGCCGCCGGCTGTCTCAAACCTCTCTATCGCTCCGTCCCCGGCGCGCATGCCCATGGTTATGTTCATGCCCTCGAACGCGGGGCCGGCGGCTGTGGAAGCCGCGCACAACCGGCCTTCGGAGGCCGCGACCATCTCTCCGTTCGTGCCGACGTCGACAAACAGGGTGACCCCAGCCCTTTCGAACAACGACGTCACGAGGATGCCGGACGTTATGTCAGCTCCAACATAAGCCGAAATCCCCGGAGGCAGGTAGACCAGCGCGCATTCAGCGATGCCGCGGATCCCGAGTTCAGACGCCTCCAGAAGCTTTGCTCCTCCTATCACGGGAGTGTACGGGTACATGCCCAGCGTCTCGGGATTTACCCCCGAGGACAGATGCAGCATACATGTGTTTCCGCTGAACACGATCTCATAGATATCCCTCTTGGGGACGCCGCTTCTCCCCGATATGAGCGATATCATCCCGTTGAGCTCCTCGATCAGCGCTGACCTCAACGTTTCAAGGCCCCCAGGTTCGGACGCGAATTTGATCCGTGAGAGCACGTCCTGAGCGTAGACGGCCTGGGGATTCAGAGCGGAGACGGAGTCGAGCTCGCGCCCCGTGTTCAGATCGACCAGGGAGAGCACGAGAGTGGTCGTGCCAATGTCCAGGGAGAGACCGTACGCTCGCCGCGATGTATCGCCTTCTTCCGTGCCGATCAGCGCTTCAGGGCCTGAGCCCGACGGGCCCTCGGCATGTGAATCAGGCGCGCGGGCCCCGAAAACCAGAGTGACGTTGCGCTCCGGGTCATAAGCTTTTCTGATGCCCGGGTTCAGCTCGATTTCGAAACCGAGTCCCTTTTCAAGGATCTTCATATTCTTGCCGGCGTGTTCCGTTTCAGGCAGAAACACCTTGACGTCTCCGTTTATGGAGGCCTCGCACGAGAGGACCCATCCCTCCGAACGCTCAGCCTCGGACAGGAGCTCGTTGGCTGGGCTCATCACGTTCCCGATGGAGTCCAATGACACCCTGCTCCTGCACTTGCCGCACCGCCCCACGCCGTTGCAGGGCGATTCGAGTATGATGCCGGCCATGCGCGCCGCCTCCAGTATCGTCGTTCCCTCCGCGGCGTCTGCCCCGTTCCTGCCCTCGAATTGGACCCTGTGCGTTCCGCGCATCTACCTGGTTGAGCCTGACGCCCGCGACTCCTTGACCGTATCGGTAAGCGCGCGGATATTTTCCAGGGACGAGGAGGTGCTGAGCCCGCAGGCCGGCGATATTATGTCGATTCCGTTCCGCACCAGGCTCTCGGTCTGCGCGGAGACCGTCGCGGGATTTCCAAATTCGAGCAGGTATGTGCTCAAGTTTCCCATCGTGACGAGGCTGGGGTATTCTTCCTTCAGGGATCGCAGATTGACCATGGCGTCCGTGGAAATCGCCTGTGAACGAATACTCGGTATGAGGTGCCTGACGGAGTTCATATTTCCGCAGATGTGGACGATGACCGGAACGCCGAACCGGTTTATGCTTTCCGCCAGCCGGTTTATGTAGGTCAACGCGTATTCCTCGAACATCTTCGGGCCGAGTATCTCTCCGGTGGCTGTCGGATCGCCGATCGAAATGACAGAAGCGCCGTTGTCCGCCATGAGATTCGCGTAGGCGATGAGGAAATCGGTCACATACTCCATGAGTTTATGGGCGTCAGCCTTGTTTTTCCGCAGCGACTTCAGGAAGTTCATCGGATCGACGATGGACGCGGCCGTGCTTATCGGCCCGCTCAGATTGCCTATCAGCGGGATGTCGGGATGTTTTCCGGAAATCCTCGCGCACGCCTGTATGACGGTTTCGACCCGGTCCGACTGCAACATCTTGCCGATGTCCCTGAACTCCACGGAGGCGGCGTCGGGGAAGGCCTCCGCCGCAACCTTCGGCTCACATGCCAGCGAACCGTGATCTATCTCGCTCCCCAGGGCCTCGGCCTCGACTGTCATGCAAAACGGTATTCCGAAGTTCTCGAAGCCCGTGCAGCGGCTCACATCCTCCGAGAGGCCGCTCATCAAAACCTCGTCGTGGTGCGCATCCGGCAGTATGTTTCCGCCGGTTTTCATGACGTCGACGATCGCCGCGTTCATCATGCCCCCTGGGCAGATGACCGGCTGGCGGTCTACGCTCTTCTTCTCCAGCACCCTCGTCAAACGTTCCTTTGGGCTGATCGCATCCGAACTCATTCAAATCACCCCTTCACTGGTTTGCTGCTGCGAGCCGGCTTGTCTCGACCGGATACCCTATTTCGCGGACGGTGTCGAGCATCGCGTGGATGTTCCCGAACGGCGTCTCGGTCGGCAGGCTGCAGCCCGACGCCACTATAAAACCCTTTGGTGAATCGTGCGCCACGCTCACGCACTTCTTCACGGCAAAAGCGACATCTTCCTCCGTGCCCTCCAGCATGATTTCGGATGGACGAACATTGCCCATCAATCGTACCCTGTCGCCAACTCTCAACTTCGCGCCTTCCAAAGACGCCTCGTTGTCTATGCTGAGGCAGTCCGCTCCGGCATCCGCCATGAGATCCCACACTTTGTCCGTCTTGCCGCAGATATGAAGGGTGACGGACTTGCCCCTGCCGTGAATGTAGTCGATCAGACGCTTCAAATATGGCAGGGAAAAGGCTTCGAAGTTCCTTCGGCTTATGACCGTCCCGGACGACATCGGGTCGGTCAGGCTCGGCGCGCACCCGACGTCGATGATCGCCTCCGCGTAACGCAGGTTGGTTTCGAGCGAGATCTCGCACAGCGCGCAAACCGCCTCGGGTTTCTGAATCGTCAGCCGCGCGAGCTTCTCGGCTCCGATCAAAAATGACGAGTTGGTAAACGGGCCAGTGAGAGCTCCCGTCACCGGAACCTCTCCTCCGACCTCCCCGAAAGCGATCTTCATCGCCTCCAGAAAATGCGGCAGGTTTCCATCCCTGTGCGGGTCGGCTGGTTTGAGCCTGCCGATGTCGCGTTCGTCGTCTATGGCCGGATTCTGCAGATACGCCGTTTCGTCCTCCGGATAAAATACCTTGGCTCCCATGGACTCGGCCTGGGTGTAGAGATCCGTGAATATCCTTATGTTGTCGTAGCCGAACAGGCGGTACGATTCGACCTGCGCGCGGGCCATAAGCGGCCCGTTGCCCCTAAATTCGGATACCTTCACCCCTATGACGCGAGCGGAGGTGTTTCCGACGATCGGAACGCAGGGCAACCTGTCTATCGCGGCTCCTTTGGAATATGCCGCGGCCCTTTCGATGGGGGTCATGAGATCACGCTTACGCGCCATATTTTTCTCCAACCGGAACTTTCTCGCAGAGAGTTTTCGCGAGGCGGACGGCCTCAGCGGCGTTGGGAGCATAGCCATCGGCGCCGATCTTATCCGAGAAGGATTTGGATATCGGCCCGCCTCCGACCATCACCTTGTGGCGGTCCCTTATCCCGCGCTCCTTCAGCAGCTCCACGACCTTCGCCATGCCCTTCATCGTCGTCGTCATAAGCGTTGAAAGGCAGATGATATCCGCGCCGTACTCTACGGCCTTTTCAACAAAGACCTCCGGGGAGATGTCGCGTCCGAGATCGAATATATCGAATCCGGCCGATTCGAGCATGATCTTGACGAGGTTCTTGCCTATGTCGTGAGTGTCCCCCTCCACGACACCTATGACCATCTTGAACCGCTCCTCCGAATCGACGGAGGGGAGATGCGGCCGCAGTACATCCAGCCCGGCGTACATCGCGTCCGAACACATCAGCAGTTCCGGAATGAAGTACTCCTCCTCCTCGAACAAAACTCCGGCGCGCTCCATGCCGGAGGCAAGCCCATGATCTATGGCCTCATAGGCGTCAAAACCGTTTGAAACAACCTCCGAGGACAGCGCGACGGCCTCGTCCTCCTCCATTTTCACCACGGCATCCGAGAGCTTCTTGTGCAGATCTTCGCTGTTGTTCGCCATTTCATCCCCACCTTCGTCGTAGAATGATATACCATATAAATCATATATGAATAAATTATCAATTGATCATTATATTCAATTTTAGATATTTGTCAATCGTTCCGATTTCGCATCGATAATGGCGCTGCATCAGGTGATAGCACAGCTTCACACAAAACCAAATTTTCACCCAGTGGTTGAAAAAGCAGAATCCCATGAACCATGAGATAATCAGCATCTACAAAGATTTGAAATTGCCAACCTGTGGTTTGAGGTTTCGCCCATCGACCAAGATTAATGATTAATGCTTTTGCACAATATATTATTACGGAATTTTACCTTTTTGGGATCACTGCGCAGTATATACATTTTTGATGCTCAACGCTGGCATCTCCATCGCCGGCATCTTACACACCTCGAATCCGGCTGACATGGGATCATAAATCCGAGGAGGCATCGAAATGCAGTGGTTCAGAGATCTCCGCACAATATTGAAAATACTTATCCTTGTTTTTGTCATGCTCGTCCTGATGATCGTAATCGCCTTGACCGGCTATTCGGTGAGCAGCGGCATTGCGAGCGATATGAAGACGATGTACGAAAAATACGCGTTGGCGGCCATCAAAATGGGCGAGGCAAAGACAATCGCCATTCATAACAGGCTCATAATACTCAGTCTGATGAGCGCGAAAAACAAGATTACCACCAGCGACTATGAGAACAGCATTATCGAAAACAGAAGGCGTGTATCCGTTTTTCTAGACGAGTTTGCTAAAATGGATATGCCGCACGACATAAGCAACCTTTCAAATAAACTCATGGATGCCCGCAATTACTCTATAAAGAAGCAGGACGAGGCGATCAGGCTCGGACGGGAAGAGACCAGCCCGCAGGATATAATCGTTCGCCTGCTGACAGGCGGAGACATAGCCCAGGCCGAACAGGATTATGTCTCCGTTTTGGCTGAAATGCAGGAAAAACTCGAGAGTTTGTGCGATGAAATGAACAAGGACTCGAGAGCCAGGGCACTGGAAGGGCTGGAGTGGATAATCGTCATCTCGGCCGCGGCCGCTCTTGTCGGGCTGATCCTCGGATACTTGACCTCGCGCATGATCACGGGTCCCATCGACGGAATGCGGAACTGCGTCAAGGTCTTCTCGGAGGGAGATCTCTCGGTTCAATTTCCGACGAGCGGACGAGACGAACTCGGCGAGATGGGCAGGGGGCTTCAGAGCATGGCGGACAACATCATGCGCATCATCAGTTCCATCAAGGAAGCTAGCGAAAATATAACCGAGACCTCTCAGGAGTTTTCCTCTCTGGCGCAGGAGAGCAACGCATCCGTCGAGGAGTTTCGCTCCAACGTGGACGAGATGAGTTCGAACCTGCGAATGCTGTCATCGACCGGCGAAACGGTAAACTCCTCCGTCGGAGAGGTCGCGGCCGGGGCTCAGATGACAGCCGAGAAGGGGACCGATATAGCCCGCAGGGTAGACGACACAAAGAAGGCCGGCGACAACGGCATGTCCGCGATGCGGCGCGCCACGTCCGGCATCGAGGGAATGGCCGGGAACGCCTCCTCGACGGCCCAGTCCGTGCAGGAGCTCGGTCAAAGAACCCGCCAGATACAGAGCTTCGTGAAGCAGATAGGCGGCATAGCCGACCAGACAAACCTTCTCGCGCTGAACGCGGCGATAGAGGCCGCGAGGGCGGGCGAAGCGGGCCGCGGTTTCGCGGTGGTTGCCGAGGAGGTGCGCAAACTCGCCGAGGACAGCAACATAGCCGCAAAGAACATAGCGGAACTGGCCGGCACGATCACGGGCGACCTCGACACAGTGGTCAATATGTCCCTCGAAAACGCCAGGGAGTCCGAGAACGCCAAGGTCCTGTCGCATGAGACCGAGGGGATAATAGAGAGCATGATCTCGTACATGAGGGATATATCGAGCGCCACACAGGACCTGGCCGCTGTCTCCGAGGAGCAGGCCGCGTCCAGTGAGGAGATAGCCGACGCCGTGAAGAACATAGCGGACGGAGTTCGTAAAACGTCTGAGGCTGGCGAGAACATCCACGCCGGAATAGCCGGCGTGGCGTCAGCGGCCGAACGCATGGCAGTCGGTGCCGAGAGCCTGTCGAACCTTGCCGTAAACCTGCAGAATCAGCTCGCCTTCTTCAAAATGGATGATGTCCGCGCGTCGTCAAAAATAAAAAACATGGGCTCGCGATAACAGACGAAAAAAACGAGCCGAGCCGCCGCTTCGATGAGCGAAGGCTCGGGCTCGGTGTGTTTTGGCGAACTGCGATTATGAATCAGCCCTTGCTTTTAAAACGGCCGACTGACGTTATTGCCGCAGGTCTCTGATTTCCTCGATTGAAAGGCCAGTTCCACGTGCCACTTGTTCCACCGGCAATCCCATTTTCAAAAAATTCCGCGCAACCTCAAAAGCTTTTTCTTCCATGCCTTCTTCTTTGACAAGCCGTTTTGAATATTCCTCAAGCGATATTATCTCCATCTCGAATGCCTCCTTTAGTTCTTGGCTCATTCCGGGACCTTCCACCCAGAATATCCTGTTCGCGAAATCGAGGATGAATTTTTTCTGCCTCTTATCATAGCCCCGCTCGCCAGTCATGTCCAAGAGTTCACGCGCGTATTTTTCGCGCATCGCTATGTCGTTCCCGCATTCGAGCGACAGACGACCGGCGTACATCACCCGGGCAAAAGGGCTGCAATCCTCCCTCAGTTCCCCGATGCTATAGCTTGGAAGATGAAATGCCCTGAATTTGATCATCATCTCAAAACCGTAGCACGCCCTGGTATAAGAGTTTACGTTCTTGGAATCACCGGTGTATATGGCGAAACCTGTCACCATGCCATCGGGCCGGGACGCCATGAGCCGAATCAACGAATTGAACATACGGTCGGCAAACCCACTCTCGTGCTCGTGCTGCTGCTCAGCCAGGCAGGCGACGTTCCAGTCTTTACCGCCGGTCACCGGGACGTTCAGGAAGACATCCGACACCTGCATGCCCTTGTCGGAATCAGAACCTGCTATCGGCAGTTCCATCCCTGTTATGCCTGTAATTTCCCTAGACTTATCCATGTCGGAAGCGAGATCCGGCATGAAATATTCGATAGCCTCCTTAGCTCCGTCAACAAGCGCCTGCTTCCACGCGATATCGCGCCACTTATGCGGCCTGCCGCTCATATATCGCACCGCCGGGTTTTCAGAATGATAATCGTCCCCCTTCTTTCTTTTTTCGTATTATATCAAATGTCACGCAGTGACGGATTCTTTCCGGGCTTATATGGAGGTTTGTGTTCCTCTGTGTTCCTCGCTCGCTGAAAATCGAGGTTTTTTTTATTCCGCTTGACGTGCGGAGACTGCTGGCATACTATAAGTCACGCATTATATCAATCACAAACTTACTGGGAGGAGTGACAGGCATGTTGTTCAAGTCGGACGACCTTGTGGAGACTGTTATGGAAAAACCACGTGGAGGAAATGGCTCGATGCAGTGCAAATTTGTATTTAAGGCCGACAGCGCGCCGGCTGGCAGCTCGTTTCAGATGGTTTCCAATATGACGCTTCAACCCGGCTGCTCCATGGGTTATCACAAGCACCCGGACAACGAGGAACTGTACGTCTTTCTGTCTGGCGAGGGAACGTTCACAGACGATGGCGGAGCAACAGTGCGCGTTGGCCCCGGTGATACGACACTGACGTTGAAAGGTCAGTCACACGGAATAGAAAATACCGGCAGCGTTCCTCTTAAATTCCTCGCGGCAATCGTGAAGGGATAAGCTAGCATCTTATCGAGGGTAATGTCGATTTGATTTGAGACATAGCACATGGATGGTGGATTGACGGATACGAAGCCCCCGATGTTTCCGATGTTTATCAGCCTGAACCGCAGAGGGGTGCTGGTGGTTGGCGCTGGAGCCGTAGCGTTGAGGAAGGCAGATATTCTGCTTAGGTGCGGAGCGCTTTTGCGCGTCGTCTCTCCATCCGTGACGAGTGGATTCGACTCCGTTCACGGAGTTGAGCGAGTAGAATTTTCGAGGCGCGCATATTCCGCATCCGACATGACGGAACCCCTCGGCTGCGGAATAAAAATATCCATGGCTATAGCTGCTACCGACGATCGAAGCGTGAACCACCTCGTCTGGCTCGACGCCGCTCGCCTTGGCCTGCCGGTCAACGTCGCGGATTGTCCGGATGAGTGCGCATTCTTCTTCCCTTCATTCGTGGAGCACGACGGATTCGTGGCGGGCATATCTAGTTCCGGCCGCTCTCCTTCACAGTGCCGCAGGCTCGCGAACCGCCTGAGGAGCAGATGGAAAACGTGGGTTTCCGACACCGCCGGCAAAGATGATAATACTGGCGGCGCAAATTAGAGAAAGACT
Source organism: Synergistaceae bacterium (assembly GCA_031290815.1). GTDB lineage: Bacteria > Synergistota > Synergistia > Synergistales > Synergistaceae > JAIRWR01. The sequence goes on from JAISLO010000136.1 coordinate 13,635, forward strand.
GACCTGATGCCAGAAACCCAAACGGTGAAAATTCTAAACACATCGCGTTAATTTTATTCCGGCCAGTTAGTTAGAGAGTGTTTTTCATGAGCGCTGCTATAGTCAAGGGGCCGACGCCTCCTTGAACCTGCGTTATCCAGGACGCGTTTTACAATGCCGTCTCAAAATCTACATCGCCGAATAATCTATTGTTGAAAACAAATTTCAACGAACCTGTAAGACGTGGTTTTTGTATGACTGATACGTGGTTTTTGTATGACTGTCACGGAATTTTCGTATGACTGTGACGGAATTTTCGTATGACTGAAGAAAACTAGTTATCCAAAAAACCATTGCTATTACAGTGTTTGTTTGATATCGATAAGTTATGCACAAAAATATGGCTGAAATGAAAAACACACGACGTGGAATTTGCATGACTATCACGGGATTTTTGCATGACTGCGGCGGGCAATTCGTATGACTGTAGCGGGGATTTTGTATGATTATAACGGGATTTTTGTATGACTGAACCTTGTAAATCATTGATATCAGAGGATCTATAGCGCAGTGAAATAGAAAAAGAACTTAGAAATTAAGAAAAGAGCAAGGGGGGATAAAGCTCCCCCCTCGGCCGCTTGCGCGCCCTCACCCCCGCTAACTGGCTCCCTTCGGTCGCCAGACGGCTAAACCCACTCTCATCCTATCTCATATGACATTCTTAACTTTATCAGCATCAACACATAAATATAATGCTATTTAACAAAAACTAAAGACTAATTTTAATTCCATTCGCCAGGTCTAAATCCACCGGCTTTAGCCGGTGAGCTTCCAGCGAGATTCTATTTTTGCTATGCTACCCCGAGAAGGGGGGTGTATTCTAAAAGATGGAATACT
>JAISLO010000137.1 GCA_031290815.1 Synergistaceae bacterium
AACATAACGGTCATCCCGAACGCGGAGGGCAACAGGACGACACCTTCCGTCGTGGCTTTTACAAAGGAGAACGAGCGCCTTGTAGGTCAGCTCGCGAAGCGCCAGGCCATAGTGAACACGGACCGCACAGTGATATCCATAAAGAGAAAGATGGGATCGGATTACAAGGTCAGGGTGGATGAAAAGGCCTACAGCCCGCAGGAGATATCGGCGATGATCCTCCAGAAGATGAAGCGCGACGCGGAGGAATACCTTGGGACCTCCGTCAGTCACGCGGTCATCACATGTCCGGCGTATTTCACCGACGCTCAGCGCCAGGCGACTAAGGACGCCGGGACGATCGCCGGGCTGGAGGTGCTCCGCGTGATAAACGAGCCGACCGCCGCCTGCCTGGCATACGGGGCTGACAAGGAGGGCGAGCACAAGATACTGGTGTTCGACCTTGGGGGCGGCACGTTCGACGTCTCTATCCTGGATGTGGGCGACGGAGTATTCGAGGTTCTGGCCACCTCTGGCGACAACCTTCTGGGCGGCGATGACTGGGACAACAGGGTCGTCGACTGGATGGCGGACGAGTTCAAGAGGAGTGACGGAGTGGACCTCAAGAAGGACCGCATGGCCGTTCAGCGTCTCCGTGAGGCGGCGGAGAAGGCGAAGGTCGAGCTCTCTTCCATGGCTGAGACTACGATATCGCTTCCGTTCATCACGGCGGACCAGAACGGGCCCAAGCACCTCGAGCTGACATTGACGAGGGCGAAGTTCGAGGACCTGACGAGGGACCTGCTGGAGCGCGTTGTCAAGCCGACTCAGTCCGCGATGAAGGACGCCAATCTGAAACCGTCCGAAATCGACAAGATACTCCTTGTCGGAGGATCGACCCGCATGCCGATGGTTCAGAAAAAGGTCAAGGACCTGCTGGGCAAGGACCCGACCAAGGGGATAAACCCCGACGAGTGCGTGGCGATAGGGGCTGCGATTCAGGGGGCTGTTCTGTCCGGCGAGCACAAGGACATTGTACTGGTGGACGTTACCCCGCTGTCATTGGGTCTGGAGACGATGGGCGGCGTTTTCACGAGAATAATAGACAGGAACACGGCAATTCCGGCCTCGCGCAGCCAGGTATTCACGACCGCGGCCGACAATCAGCCTCAGGTCGAGGTACACGTCCTGCAAGGGGAGCGCGCTATGGCCGCCGACAACGTCACGCTGGGCAAGTTCTCGCTGGACGGGATTCCCCCGGCGCCAAGAGGAATACCTCAGATCGAGGTGACGTTCGACATCGACGCCAACGGCATCGTCAACGTCACGGCCAAGGACAAGGGAACCGGAAAGGCCCAGAACATCACGATACAGTCATCTCGCCTCAGCGAGGCCGACATAGAGAAGATGAGGCACGATGCGGAGAGCCACGAGGACGAGGACAAGAGGAAGAAGGAGCTGATCGAGGCCCGCAATGAATCCGATTCCTTCGTGTACAACGCCGAGAAAACCCTGAAGGACCTCGGCGACAAGGTCACGCCGGAAGAGAGGAATTCCGTCAACGCGTGCATCAACGCGCTGAGGGACGCCATGACCTCCGACGATGTGTCCCGAATCAATTCGGCCAGGGACGACCTGTCAAACGCGATGCACCCGATAGCTCAAAAGCTCTACGCGGCCAATGCCGGCGGGCAGACTGCCGGCGAACCAACGGCTCAAGCCGGCCCTTCAGCGGACGATGCTTCGGCGACGACGGTCGACGCTGATTTCAACGAGAGCGGCAAATAATAGAAACCGGATGAATGAATCGGTCGAGGAGGGTGACGCGCGGTGGCGACGCCTGGCAAGAAGGACTATTATGAAATACTGGGAGTGCCCAGGAGCGCTTCAGCGGAGGAGATAAAGAAGGAATACCGCAAGCTCGCCAGAAAGTATCACCCTGACGCGAACCCCGGAAACGAGGAAGCGGAGCGCAAGTTCAAGGAGATAAACGAGGCGCACGATGTCCTGAGCGATCCCCAGAAGAAGGCTCAGTACGACCAGTTCGGCTTCGTGGGCGATGCTCCTCCCCCCGGCGGCGGCTTTGGGGGTGAGCCGTTCTTCGGAGGGATGGGCGGCGACATATTCGGAGATATATTCGAAAATCTCTTCGGCGGCGGCTTTGCCGGAACCTCCGGACGCCGGGCCAACCCCAACGCGCCCCGCAAGGGGGCCGACCTCGAGATGTCGATGCGCATAACTCTCGAGGCGGCCTACAATGGGACGGCCCGCGAGGTGGAAGTTCCGAGGGAGGACACATGCTCGCACTGCTCTGGCACCGGCGCGGAGCCAGGATCGGAGGTCGAGACATGCCAGGCTTGCGGCGGCAGAGGGCAGGTCGAGAGGGCGACCAGCACGCCCTTCGGCCAGATGATACAGGTAGTGCCCTGCGCGAAGTGCGGCGGCAGGGGAACGGTGATAAAAAACCCGTGCAAGGAGTGCAGAGGACAGGGCAGGGTCAAGGGAAGACATAAGGTGGAGGTAAAGATCCCTCAGGGAGTAGACACCGGGACGAGGCTTCGCATAGCAGGCAAGGGAGAGGGCGGAATAAACGGCGGTCCGGCGGGAGATCTCTTCATACTCATAGAGGTCATGGCCGACAACAGGTTTCAGCGGTCAGGCTCGGACCTGCACACATACGTCGACATAGCGGTTCCGCAGGCGGCGCTCGGGACGACCATCGAGGTGGAAACGTTCGACGGCGCTGAAAAGCTGGACATTCCGGCCGGCACCCAACCCGGATCCGTGCTGAGGATCAAGAACCGCGGTATGCCAAGCCTGCGCAGCTCGGGCAAGGGGGACCTGCACATCCACGTCAGGGTAAACGTGCCTAAGAACCTCTCCGAGCGAGCCAAACACCTGATGGAGGACCTCGCCCGCGAGATGAAGGTCAATGTCGCCGAGAGCCGCTCGCACATATTCGACAAGGTCAAGGAAAAATTCTCCGGCAGACGCTAGAAAGATTGCCTCAAGGAAACGCTGATCAAATCGCCGAAACGCTGAATCTCGTTTGGGCGATTTAAGGCGTGTCTTCTGACTAATACACCTTTAAATTTCCGGGGGTTTGCGCTTAAGCCTTAGAAGCCGTTGGGGCCGGCGGGCCGTCCGGGTCGTCCGACGGGGGCGTCAGGGCTTCCGGCGTAAATGTTGCCATGTGATACAGGCGAAGCATGAAGTAAGCCACCGACAGTACCAGCGGCCCCATGAAGAGGCCCAGAAAGCCCCAGGTGTAAATTCCTCCGAGCAGACCGGTGAATATCATGAGAATGTGGGCATTCGTCCCCTCGTAGATAAAGAGGGGCCTCAGTAAGTTGTCGATGGAGCTGACGATGAGAATGCTCCATGCCAAGAGAATCGCCGCGTTTTTCACGTCCCCGGATGCAAAAAGATATATGGCTCCGGGCACCATGACCATCGGAGTGCCCACAAAAGGCAGCATGGCCAGGAAAAACATCAGAGACCCGAAAAGCACAGGATTCCGCAGCCCCACGAACCACCATCCAAACCCACCAAGCGCGGCCTGAATACCGGCCGTCATTATTATCCCGTAAAAGATCGCATAGAGCATCTGTTTGACGCGTGAGAAGAACACGTCCTTCTCAGTTTCCGAGAGAGGCAGTATCTCTCTGGCGAAACGGGCGATGCTCTCCCCGTCGTGAGTGAGAAAAAACGTGCCGACAGTTATGACGAGCAGATTGAAGCCGAGCTGAAACGCGTTGCCCAGTATCTGTCCCGACAGTTTCGTCATGAATGACGTGATGATACCCGGAAGGTTCGCCGCTGCGTCGCTCCACATGGGCAGTTCGAAGAAGTCCGGATATATCGACAAAAGCCAGTCGAGACGGGGTATCGACAAAACGGCGCTCAACGGGCGCCCTCTCACTGTGGGAAACCATTCCACGAAAAATTGGTAAAAATACTCCAATTCCCGAACCACAGCGGCAGTCAGGCCTAACATGGGCAGCACCATCAGAAACAGTATCAGAAACGTATTTATGCCGGACGCGACATACGAAAAGCGTCCCCTCAGCAATTTGCGATAAATGAAGCGGTAAAGCGGATAGGTGAAAAAGGACAAAACCGCCGCCCAGGCAAGCGCCGAAGCGAGAGGCCATATCACCATGGCCGCCAGCACCACAAAAAAGCACAGCAACACGATGAAAGGCGCTGTGCTTTGTTTCAATCTGCCTATGAGAGCTGAACCCTTCGAGTTCTGCATGCACACCCCTCCGCGTATGGAAATATCTCAAGGAGAATTTTAACACGTCCCGAAACGATTTCAAAATAAACGCCGCTGGGCAAGCGCCCCGCGGCATATCGCTCCTCGGAACTTGCAAAACGCCGGATGAATCAAGGATAGCCCAGACCCGAGACAGAGGTAGATGCGGCAGCGGTAGCTTATTTATTGTGTTAGAATGTCTTTGACGGACTTCCGGCGAAGCAGGGGGCCGGGGAGTGAAAAAGGTCTTCCCTCTGAGGGGAGGTGATTCGATGCCGAAAGGTAAATGTGCCTTCCAGACGAAAAAAGGAACAAGGCCCACTCGCCAAAGTGACTAACCTTGTTCCTCTGTTCGATTCGAATAATTAATTAACATGAAAGGATTCTATCATTGAGCCGCCACACCGTCAAGGGCGCCTTTACCCAGTTCCGATTGCTCGAATTTGATCTGATTGAAGATCTAAGGGGCGCATGAGGTGTTGCGAAGTGCAGCGAAAAATGCTATTATCGCTGTAGTTTAAAAGGTTTTCTCACAGGAGATGACATTTTCATGGTTTTTACTGATGCGCTTTCCCAGCCGGCCAATACCATCATAATTCTGGCAGGCAGGCAGGCAGGCAGGCAGGCAGGCAAAGGCATAGTTCTCTTCTTCTAAAAATTCTTTCCACCCTTCCTCGCCTGACTTTGGCAGTTAATGAAGGAAATAAAGGGTGTAAAACATTGCAACGCAACAATTTATGCAGTTTCAAGATTGATTAAAAGTTGTAGTGAATAAGCCCTTTCTAGCGTTACCTG
>JAISLO010000138.1 GCA_031290815.1 Synergistaceae bacterium
GTCGCCGGCTCGCCATCTCGGGTTTGTTATCTGAGACAACCCGATATTAATATAAAAATGAGGGGCTTCTATCAAATAACAGGCAACACTGTGGCATGGAACGTCAAGTCAAAGCGGGACTCCGTTTATAAGAACAGGTTTGCCGAGAGAGCTCTTGAAAATCTTTGCCTTTTCAGCCATGTAGTCTGCGCCTGGGGGCTGGATACCGGTCAATTTGTACTCCAATCCAAGGGCGCAATACGTCTCGATTCCAAGACGGTGATAGGCGAGCAGTTCCACTCCCTTGACCTTGGTGATACTGCGAGCGAAGTTGGCGGACGATTCCAAGTTGCTGTCGGAGTCGTTGACGCCAGGTATTAAAGGAATTCTCAAAATTATCTCGAATTCATGAGCGGACTTGTCGGCTGTTTTTATATTTTCCAATATGACGCTGTTGTCCACTCCCGTCAGCCTTTTATGCCAGGCGGGTTCGATATGTTTCAGATCCACGTACAGCAATCCGAGAAAGGGAAGCAGAGGCTCTATTCTTCCCCAGTCCGCAAAGAAGCTGGTCTCCATGGCGCAGTTTATGCCGATTTTCCTGCACCCCTCCAGTATTTCCCGCACGAAATTCGACTGTTCGAGCGGTTCTCCGCCGCTGAAGGTGACGCCGCCGCCGGAATGGAAGAAGAACATCTCGTCCTTCGCTATCTCTCTGACTGCCTCCGCGGATGTCATCATCTCCCCGAAACCCTTGAGAGCAGAGTTGGGGCACCTCAGGACGCATCGCATACACCCGGTGCATGAATTTCTGTCGGTCACGATGCCAGCATGGGCTTTATCTGTCGAAAGAGCCCCTGTGGGGCATGAACTTACACATACCCCACAGAGCGTACATTTTTCGGGATAATAACCTTTTTCGACGAGAGGGGACTGCGATTCGGGCGTCGAGCACCAAACGCACCTCAGCGGGCAGCCCTTCAGGAAAAAGACAGTCCTCAGACCTGCTCCGTCATGAATCGACGTTTTCTCGATTCGAAGGACATTTCCAACGGCGCATTTCATAAGCATATGTCTCAAAACAAACCTTGTCCGGCGGATGACGGTGCTATCCGCACGAAATCTTAGCCCCGTCTTTCGTCTGCACAGTTCTGGCGATAATATCGTTTTGCACGTCTCTGCCAAGCTCAACGAAGAATGCCGTATAACCGGCAACCCGAATGAGCAGGTCCCTGTGCTCCTGCGGGTGCTCCTGGGCCTCGATCAAGTGCTGTTGTTTAACTACATTGAACTGCACGTGATAGATGCCAAGGTTGCACAAGCTTTTAAGGAGCGCCATGACGTGCTGTATGCCGTTTTCGCTGGATATCATCTCCGGCGCCAATTTAAGGTTCAAAAGCGTGCCCTGAACAAATCGATCGTGAGGGATGTTAGCAACAGACTTCAACACGGAACTCGGCCCGTTGACATCAGTTCCGCTGTTGGGGCTTACGCCATCCGCGAGAGGCTTCCACGCCCTCCTGCCGGACGGCAGAGCTCCTACTTCACAGCCGAACGGGGTGTTGCCGGACACCGGGAGGATTCCGGGCGTCATCCGTCCGAATTTGCTGCTGTAGCTCTCTATCTCGTCCGCTATGTACGAGAACAGCTCGGCCGCCAGCCCGTCCACCCTCTGGTCGTCGTTGCCGTATTTCGGGGCTGACAGGCACATCTTGAGCACGTCGGGAACACCTTCGAAATTGCAGGCCAGAGCGTCAAGAAGCTGGGGCATCGAGAGCTCTTTTGTATCGTACACGAGATGCCGCACCGCTGCCACGCTGTTTATCAAATCGGAGACGCCGATGCAAATTATTCCGTTTCCCGTGTTGTATTTTGCCCCTCCCCACGCGTAGTCTTTCGCGTTCTCGATACAATCCTCGAAGCTGAGGGATAGAGCTGGCACCGGCCTGTCCATGCAAATCTCGTCTATAATGTGGCTTGCCTTGACAACTATCTTTATTATGTAGTGCAGTTGAGCCTTGACAGCCGCCATGAAATCGTTGAACGTTCGGAAATCGGCCGGATTTCCGGTGCGCGGACCGACTCTCTGTCCGCTCTTTCTGCACAGCCCGTCCAGCATGACATACTCGACGATGCTGCCCAGGTTGATGTCCGCAAGCGCCGAATAGTGACGCAGTTTGCCCGCCAAGTTGGTCTCGACGCAGCCGCCCGGGTTCCAATCCAAGGCTTCCTTGAGCGGGATTCCCTTGTTCATGAGCATCCTTATGCCCACTTCATCGTTGTGGAAGGCCGGGAAACCTGTTCCAAGGCTCATCAGTTCCACTATTTTGCGGAGGAACGATGTCGGGTTTTTGGCCATGTTGTATCGGACGGAAAGGGATGGTTGGTAGAGACGCGTGTCCATGGTCGCTTGAATTATCATGTAGGACAGATCGTTGACCGCATCCTGCCCCATTGTGTTTATTCCGCCGGCGCATACATTCTGGAACATGGGGTATCCAGACGCATATTCAGCCGATTTTTCGTCCTGGAAGAGGCATGGTTCGGAAAATTTGACCCACCGGCAGTCCAGTATCTCCTGCGCGCCGTCCTGCGTTATTCTGCCCTCATTCAGGTCCTTTTCGTAGTAGGGGTACAGATATTGGTCCATTCTGCCAGGGTTGTAGGCCGCGGCGTTCTGTTCCATGAAGACAGCCGCCTGATAAAAGTAAAAAGACTGGACGGCCTCTCTGAACGTCGTGGCTGGTTTTGCCGGGACACGTCTGCAAATAGCGGCGATATCCTCCAGCTCTTTCCGCCGTATGGGGTTACCCTCCAGGGAAGCCATGCGAGCAGCCTCCGCAGCATAACGCTCACCAAGGATGACAAGTCCCTCGGCTGCGATGAGAAGAGCGTCGAGGTAGACTTCTTTTTCATAATCACCGGGTATGGCGCCGTCAAGCCGCGCTCTGCGCGCCTTGATCTTTTCAATTATCCCCTCGGCACCGTTTTTGATGAACCATTCGTATCCAGCTGTGACCTCGCCCCAGCCTCTGACGGCTTTTTTATCGATGTATAGCGCGCCGTTGTCCCTCAGAGCCGCTACGTCACTCGGAATGCGCGCCAGCCATGCTTCGTAGTTCGAGAGCCCCTTCCAGTTCGGCCGGATGAAATCCTCGAACAGCTTCTTATCCTCTTCTGTCAGGTGAAATTTGTCGTAGGGGCGGCTGTTGATCGTCTCCAATTCTTTGTCCAGGACCGACCAACAGACATCGGCCGACAGGATGCCGCCGCGTATCTTGCTTCCGGCGTTGCCAACCACAAGTTCGTCGTCCCATATCTTCACAGTCTTTTCCATGCACTGTTTGCGGAAAGCCTTGGCCTTTCTCATGACCAGCGCTTCCCCTCTGGTTTGGAGGAAACTCTCCGTCAATATTCTCGCGTTCTCCAGGTCGATCTCAGGGTAGGTCTCGAAGACTTTTGTCTTTAACCTATCGATTCTATCCATATATTCGGGTCTTTCAACAACGTTTTCCATCGCGAAACCTCCTTTTTGTTCGTCGTCAATTCAAGAGATAGAGTGTGCATGAAACGGCGATCCCCGGTGCGTCAGTCCGTGATACCATAAACCTTTCTCGCGTACGCGAAATCCGCTGGGCCGGACATCTGAGGCATCTGGAAATTAACGCGCCGGCTCGGCTCTATTCCGCACATATTCCATAAATCCACCATCATTTCGAGCGTTTTCACGGCTGCTACGTTGCAGTCGATAAATGGAATGCCCTTCAAGTCTTCTGGTATGTCCATCCCGAAGGTGTAAGCAGAGAGGACGGAGCAGCCGATAACTATTGAATCCGCGCCCTTATCTACCAGTTCCCGCGCGATATCGCATATCCTGGCTCGGATATCCGCCTTTTGCCGTTCCATATCCTCGACCTTCATATCTATCGCCACAAGATCGACCATGCCGGTCTCCATACTGTTCATCCGCACCAAATCGGTTATGCCAGAGATTGCCCGCTTCGCATCCGTTATTATAGCAAATTTCTGACCGAGCATCCTAGCGATAGAGATGGCGGAAGCGGCTTCCCCAACCACGGGTATGCGGACAATCTCTTTGGCTTCTTTGATTCCAGGGTCGAAGGCGCAGGCTACGGTAGCCCCGTCAAAGCCCTCTCTCTCCGCCTGATAAATTGTCTCCACCACGTCAGGAAGCAGGAGCATTTGAAAATACGCGTGCCTTATGAAGGAGAGCCCTCGTTTCATGTGTCTTACAACAATTTCTGTCCCGGGACGAGCGACCCGCTTCACCGTCTTGGCTATCGGTTCATCGTAAGTGTCAACCCCGAAAGGATTTACAATCAATAAACGCATCTTTTATCTCCTTTATAAGTCGATGCATATCAAGGATGTCCGGCATAATCTCGGCAGTCATAGCGCGCGACCAGCTTAGGCAAAGAATGAGGCTATTTCGATCCCGACCGCTCCCGTACCGATCACAAAAAGAGTCTCCGGTGCAAAAACGAAGTTTAATATCTCATTTCTCGCAATCACCCAGTCAGAGCATATTCCATTAGTGGGAGGCAATAAAGCAGACGCGTCGCCACAGCGCGTCATTCCTCCCATTATTGAGGCAAGTTCCCCCGAGCAAATCGCGCTCCACAAACGCCACAGAGCTCCCAAATTGAGAAGCTCGTATAGCTGCCGTATATTTATCCACTGGGTTTCTCCGCAGATCGCCGCTATATTTTTTTGCCGTCGCTCATGAGCTGTGGTTTCTCCATTGATCGAGCGGTGCGGTCAATCCATCAGCACCCCGCCGTTGATATTGAGTATTTCCCCGGTTATATAACTAGCTTGCTCCGAACATAGGAAGTAAACCGAGTCCGCTATTTCCTCCGGTTTGGCGAGGCGCTTGAGTGGAATGGCATCAACGCCCGACTTCCACCTGTCGCTCTTGAACACAGTGGGAGTTGCCACCCAACCAGGCGCGACTCCGTTCACAAGTATTCCATACTGCGCGAGGTCCGCCGCCATCGACCTGGTGAGACTTATGACCGCCGCCTTGGATGCGGAGTATACGCAGCTTGCGTTGGCGGGCGATTTCCCATCTGCGGAAGCGATATTCACGATCCATCCCTTCCGGTTAGAGATCATATCCCGCGCCGCTACCTGAGAGACATTGCAGACGGCATACAAATTAAGCCCCATGATGAGATCCCAGTCTTTTCGTGTCGCATCCAAAAAAGGAACGACAGGATATATGCCGGCGCAGTTGGCGAGAACGTTGACGCTTCCGAAAACTTCTCTGCTCTCGCTCATCATCCTCTCGATATTAGTCTCGGATGTGATGTCTCCCACGGACACGAACGTATCAAATCCTTCTGTTTTCAGTTCCGCCTGGAGGGATGACAGCGATTCCCTATCGATATCGGCCAGCGTGACATTATCGCCGGCCAAAACGAATCTCTTAGCTACAGCTCTTCCGATTCCGCTTCCCGCTCCTGTGACCCACACGTGTCTCATTTTATGCACTCCTTCCGAGCAGATATAACGCAAGAACAGGACACGCCTGATGGAGGCGTTTAAACACCAGCCCTCAGTGACATTAATCCAGGCGTTTCCAAGTAATCACGCACTCTTGTTAAAAATTTCGCGCACATGGCGCCGTCCAATATCCTGTGATCGGCAGACAGGCAGAAATTAGCCGTGAGAGCCACGCGAATGATATCACCGTCTGCTATCGGCTGTTTTTTGGCTGCGCTGACTGCCAGTATGGCGGCCTCAGGAGGATTTATGACGGCGGTGAAGAAATCTAATCCGTACATTCCGAGATTCGTCACTGTGAAAGTTCCGTCATTCAATTCTTCGACGCTCAGTTTTCCGTCGCGGGCCTTGGCCACAATATCCGTACATCTGCGGGACAACTCCAGCAGTCCTAAGGATTCGCAATTTCGGATTTTCGGAACCATCAACCCGCTAGGCGTGTCTACCGCGACACCGATGTC
>JAISLO010000139.1 GCA_031290815.1 Synergistaceae bacterium
CTATCAGCGACATGACGTGACATTCGTCCGTTCCGGGTTTGATGCCAAGGATATTGATGGCGCCCATCGTGACCGGCATCCGCAGGTTCGTCACATTTCCCGTGATGTACGACATATAAAGTGAACCGGGCCCCATGACCGGCATGTAGCTGATGAGTTCGGCCGGCCAATACGGCGCCAATATGATCGTTAAAGTGACGACGCCGGGAAGAAGCGCCTTCACTGGCGGCCACAGGTCATACGTGAGGCTGACCGCGAGAGGAAAGGCAATCATCATGACGCATAGCGCGAAATTAGACGTGATGCCGAAGAAATGCACCCATTTATTGAAATCAGCTCTCGGCTGCAATGACATGTTTTTCACCTCTCATATCAAAAATACGCAAGCGATGATCATGCCGAAAATCATGCTGAACGCCATATTGAAGTCGCCAAGCCATTTTTGGCCCGGCATCTTTTTTTGTATCTGCATGATCAGTGCGCTGACGATGAAGCTTGCTCCGAATACTGTCAATTCCGATTTTCCCTTAAACCCGTAACTCGTTGTCGCATAGCCCATGATACCAGCCATACAGCCTGTTCCTACAGCTAAGACGAGACTTGGGTCGAACTTCTCTACCTGGTCGTAAACCATGGAAATCGGTTTCGTGGCAAAAATGGACCACAGAACGCAAGTACATGCCCCCAAGGACATAGTCCATGCGGCCGCCGTCCAGGCATAAGCGCTGTAGCCGTTTACGGCAAACTCTTCGCTCACGGCCTTGACGCCTATGTCAGCGGCGAGCATCTCATACATGGCGGAGCCGATCACGGAAAGTCTCAGCCAAGGCAACGGAACGCCCATTAGTTTTATCAGAGAAATGAACACGATCAAAACCGGCAGCGTCGGAACGATACTGATAGTGACACCGGTCATCAACCCTTTTTTGATCTGTTCGTCCGTCATTCCGAGATCGTTCGCGCGCAGCCACGCTCGTCTCATGTAAACCAAACTCTGAGCGATCACGCCAATGAGAATGACAGATGTTAAGACGTACATCCAGGTACTGTTCGCGATCTCGGCGTATTGCATATCCACTGTGTTCACCTCTCTTCGTTTTCGTTCGGTTTATATGTCTCGTAGACCACGCCGTTTTTCATGACAAAATCGCATTCGCGCAGTGCGTCCTCGTCGCTCAGCAAATCCCTGCGCCATCCGGCGATATCCGCGAGTTTGCCCGGCTCTATAGTTCCTATTTTGTCGTCCATCTCCAATATTCCGGCGTTGACGCTCGTAGCGGCTTTCAATGTACGGAACGGATCCATCCCGGCGCGCATCCAGCTCTGATACTCATACCAGCTCTCGTAGCATTCATGCACAGCGACGAAGTCCGTGCCGTACCCCAGACGTATCTTGCTCTTCACGATGATCTCCCGCCCAGACTTCAAGCGGTCGGCGTAATAGCGCAGCTTCTCCTGGAAAAATAAAGGTTTCTTCACCAAATTCGCTTCGTCGAGGTCAATGATCTCGTTGTACGGGCAGAATGTCGGGACGAGATAGGTATCAGTCTCCTCGAACATGGCGGCGGTTTCTTCGTCCATCATCGCGCCGTGTTCCATGCCGGTGATCCCCATCTTGATGAGTTTTTGCATCAAAGGGGGCGCGTAGACGTGTGCGGTCGTGCTCTTCCGCAGCTGTTTCGCGGTAGTGATGATCGCTTCCACTTCTTCGTCGCAAAGCTGCTGATCCTCCGGCCCGTCATTGGGGGTCGAGAATCCCCCGGACATGAATAGCTTGATAAAATCTCCGCCAAATTTGACCTCCCTTCGAACGGCTTCCCGGAAAAAATCCGCGCCGGTCCCTATTCCAGGCCCCTGACACGAATCCGACAAAGTGGGGTTTCCAGCGACGAACTGGCTGAAATCAGCGTGACTCCCGACCGTCCCCAACATGTGACACGCCGCCACTATGCGAGCGCCATGAAAATAACCTTTCTCAATCGCCTTTTTGACTGCGACAATGCCATATCCCGGGTCTCCCAGCGCATGACAACGAATAGTCGTAAAACCTCTCTCCAGAGAGCGCTGCGACGTATGCAGATGCCCCAAGAGGCACCACGGAACCGATTGAACGGCAATCCCGGAGGCATTTTCAGAGGACAAAGAGATGAAATCCGAATGGATATGCGCGTCGATCATACCTGGGGTAACCGTCAAGTAAGAGAGGTCGGTCACAACCGTCTGGGCGGATCTGCTCAAATTTTTTCCGACCTCGACAATTAAGTTGTCCTCTATCGCGATTTCAACATTTTCGAATAACTCGTCGCTTATACCGTCGAACAGCTTACCGCAGACAATTACAGTCCTCTGTTTCATCGCGTATCGCCTCCATGCGACAAAAACATTCTAACTCGCGCAAATGATGAACGAGTTCAGCGTCAAGCATATTGATTAGAACAAGTTCTAGAACTTGTTCTAATTATTACAAACGGCAGGAGTATTTGTCAAGTTTTTTTGAAATTTTTCCTCATATGAAAGTTACTGTACGGTTACAGTACAGCCATCCACGATGGCAAGCCATAACCAAACACCCAAAACCTCAGGGTGATGAATTTGAATCACGTTTAGATTAGGAATGTCATTTGACCCTAACGTATCCGGTTTTTTCTATCAGCTTTGGTAATTTTTTTGAGATAGATATTCTGAATTTGCTCGATAGAAAGATTCAATACAGGGTTTCGTTCGCTTACGAAGAATACGAACGCCTCTTTCGCTATCGGAGTTGGTCGAAGCTCCGCTCCGGCGTCGCGGGCCGTTTGCAGTTGACTGTCCGAGGGCTGGAGGACAAAGATGATGTCCGTTTCGCCGCATGTATACACTGCTAATGTAAGTTGTACGACCGGCCCCTTGGCGGGCGGGCACGAAAAAAGCCCCCCGTAATCAGGCGGGGGGCTTTTCATGGATCAAGCGTGGATCAGGCTGATTTCGTGTACTCTTTAACTCCTATTTCATACAGGTTGTTCCCCTGGGAGTCGATGATCACCGTCGCGGGGAAATCCTTGACAGTCAGCCTGCGGATCGCCTCCGATCCGAGGTCTTCGTAGCAGACCATCTCGCACCCCACTATGGTTTTGGCGATGAGCGCGGCGGCTCCGCCTATGGCCCCGAAGTACACAGCTCCGTATTTCTTCATGCTGTCTATGACTTCCTGCGAGCGCTTGCCCTTGCCTATCATACCTCTCAGGCCGAGCTCTATGAGCCGCGGCGCGTAGGCGTCCATGCGATAACTCGTGGTCGGGCCGGCGGATCCTATGACCTGTCCCGGCTTTGCCGGGGTAGGCCCGACGTAGTAGATGACCGCGTCGCGGATGTCGATGGGAAGTTCCTTTCCCTGATCGAGCAGATCGACGAGCCTGGAGTGAGCTGCGTCCCGCGCCGTGTACACGATACCGGAGAGCAGGACGGTGTCCCCAGCCCGCAGCGATGCGGCTGTCTCCTTGCTTATTGGCGTTGTGATCTTTTGATCGGACATTGTCTGGCCCCCCCTCTACAGCGTCGCCTTCATGTGGCGCGTGACATGACAGTTGATGTTGACGGCTACCGGCAGTCCGGCGATGTGGGTGGGGTGCGTCTCGATATTGAGTCCCAGCGCTGTCGTCTTTCCGCCGAAACCCTGCGGTCCTATGCCGAGCGCGTTGACCCTCTCCAGCAGTTCAATCTCCATGTCGCTGTAGTACTTGTCCGGATGCCGGCGGTTTACCGGCCGCATCAGCGCCTTTTTGGCCAGAAGCGCGACCCGGTCGAACGTGCCGCCGATGCCGACTCCGATAACGATTGGAGGACAGGGGTTGGGGCCGGCGAGACGCACGGTCTCGACGACGAAGTCCTTCACTCCCTTTTCGCCTGCGGCCGGAGGGAACATGTTGAGGCGGCTCATGTTCTCGGAGCCGAAGCCCTTTGGCGCGACGGTGACGGTCAGGGCGTCTCCTGGGACTATGTCAACCGTTATGACGGCCGGCGTGTTGTCCCCGGTGTTCTTGCGGCGCAGAGGATCCTCAACGACCGACTTGCGCAAAAAACCTTCGGAGTATCCCTGACGCACTCCCTCGTGCACGGCTTTGTTCAGATCGCCGCCCGTGATGTGAACATCCTGGCCGAGCTCCAGGAACACGCAGGTCAGCCCGGTGTCCTGACAGAGCGGCATCTTTTCGTTCTTGGCGATATCAATGTTCTCTATCAGCCTGCCGAGGGTGTCTCGCGCCGGCGCCCACGGCTCCGTCTTATGGCAGGAGCGAATGCGGTCCGACACGTCGTCCGGCAGCAAGCAGTTCGCCTCGATACACATGTCGCGTACTTTTTCTGTAATGCTCGCGGCGGTTATCTCCCTCAATGCAAAGTCCTCCTTGTCAGTCACTTAAGGCAGCAAAACAGCGGCTATCTTCCCTTGCGCGTATATTCAGGCAGCAGTTTCGGGGAGAAGATGTCGCTCGTGATTCCGGCCTCGGCTCTCTCCTTGTCGTAGCGCTCCACGTGCTTGAGGCTCAGTTTGCCAGGCGTCGGAATGCTCTTGACAGCCTCCGCCGTGCTCCTGCCTGCGTTGCGCCCGAACACTATTATGTCGAGGAGAGAGTTGCCCATGAGGCGGTTTCTCCCGTGGATTCCGCCCACAGCCTCGCCGGCGACGTAGAGGTTGTTCACGTTCGTGGTACGCCCGTCGGCCCTTATCTGAAGACCTCCGTTCTGGTAGTGCAGCGTCGGGTAGATGAGCATCGGCACCTCCCTGATGTCGATGCCGTACTTGCCGTACATGCGGAGCATGGCCGGTATGCGCCTCTCTATCGCGCCCTTGCCGAGGATGACCTCGATCATCGGCGAGTCGAGCCATACCCCCCAGCCCTCGGGGGTCTTTACGCCCTTGCCGCGTGTGCTGCACTCGCGAATTACGGAGGAAGCGGACACGTCGCGGGTCTCCAGCGGGTTCATGAACGCAACGCCGTCCACGTTGACGAGCTGCGCGCCGAGCGACCGCACCTTCTCCGTCACGAGGGCGCCGAATATCTGCGCCGGATACGCGACTCCCGTCGGGTGGTACTGGAGCGTATCCTGATAGAGCAGCTTGGCTCCGGCGCGATAGCCGAGTATCAGCCCGTCCGCGGTCGCCCCGTAGTGGTTGGAGGTCGGGAACCCCTGGTAGTGCATGCGTCCCGCGCCGCCCGTCGCTATGACGACGGCCTTGGCCCTGGCCACGAAATGCTCTCCCGTCTCCATGTTCTGGAGGATGGCTCCGGCCGCATTGCCCTTTTCATCCAGCAGCAACTCTATGGCTGCCGTGAAATCAATCACAGGGATCTCGCGGTTGAATACCTCGTCCCTCAGCGTCCGCATTATGTCAGCGCCGGAGTAGTCGGCGGCCGCGTGCATGCGCTTGCGGGATGTGCCTCCGCCGTGCTCCGTTATCATGGTGCCGTCCGGCTTCTTGTCGAACATGACCCCGAGCTCGTTGAGCCACTTGACGGCTACCGGGCCGTCCATGACGAGCTTGCGGAGCAGGTCCGGCTGAGCGGCGAAGTGTCCGCCGCCGTAAGCGTCCAGATAGTGGATCAGCGGCGAGTCGTTCGGCTTGTCAGCCGCCTGGATGCCGCCCTCCGCCATCATGGTGTTCGCGTCACCTATGCGCAGCTTCGTGACCATGATGACCTTGGCCCCGTTTTCGTGAGCCATGATCGCGGTTGACGATCCGGAGCCGCCGCCGCCTATTACGAGGACATCGGTGTCGTAGTCTATCTGGTCGAGATCTATGTCCAGATCCTTCACCCGGCTGTTGGCTTCAAGCAGTGCCGCCAGCTCGACCGGAGCCTTCTCGCCCTTGTTGGGCCCTATCCTCAGCGTGGTAAATCCAGCCGCTTTATAGTCAGGATGGTACTCGTTGAGCAGATTCGTCTTCTCTTCAGCAGTCATCCTGCGCAGATCGGCGCCTATGCGTGATTCTCTCGTCGCCTCGACCTTCTTGATCGACTCGAACATCTCGGGTGTATACATCGCAGCCGCCTCCTCACGCCTCAATTTCCCTGTGGTTGTAGAGATCCTTCAATTCTTCCACAGGTTTTTGCATAAATTCATCGATCAGCTTGTCATATTCCCCGTTCTCGATCTCCCTAACTCTCTTGATCAGATGTTCGGCCGGAGACGCGATGTATTTGCCGGTCAGCCTGCGGGCGAGCACTCCGACCTGCGGGTGTGATATTCCCGCCGGACAGCGCGACGAGCAGACGCCGCACATGATGCAGTCGAACGACTCCTCGGCGCACTTCTCATACTCGCCGCGCTGAGCGAAGGCGATATACTGCATGACCTTGAGCTCCTGGGTGCAGGCCTTCGTGCAGGCGTTGCAGCCGACGCACTTGTAGACCTCGGGGTAAAGCTGCATCATGATCTGCTCGGTCGGCTTTATCTTCTCGATATCGTAGATCTCCTTGATCAGCGGGAAAAACGGCAGGGTCGCGACGTACATCTTGTCCGCCACAGTCGTCTGACACGCGAGACAGGCCTTCAACTCACGATCTCCCTCGATGCGGTAGATCGTGGCGCAGGCGCCGCAGAAACCGTTGCGGCAGCCGCAGCCGCGCACGAGCTTGTAACCGGCGTATTCCAGCGCCTCCATGATCGTGAGCCCGGCCGGCACATCGTACTTCTTGCCATACAAAAACACTCTCACCATATCTTCCATCTTTTTAAGCGCCCTCTCTTCCCTCAATACTCGTCAGGCAGTTCTTCCATCGTGTCACAGCGGAACACAGGGCCGTCCTTGCAGACGTACTTGGAACCTATGTTGCACCTTCCGCATTTCCCGATGCCGCACTTCATCCGAAGCTCAAACGTGGTATAAACCTGGCTCTTGTCGAAGCCCAATGTTTGAAGCGCGGCCAGGACGAACTTGATCATGATGGGCGGTCCGCAGATGAGCGCCGTCTTCGTGGTCGGAAATTTAAGTTCCTTGACATAGTCCGGCACGAAGCCAACATGCCCGTTCCACCCCTCCTGCTGGCGATCTATTGTGAGATGTACGTTCACATTGTCATGGCCTATCCACTCGTTGCGGATCTCGTCGATGTCGACGAGATCGTCCGTGGACCGCGCTCCATAGACGATATCGACCAGGCCGTACCTGTCCCTGTAGTGCCTCACGTAATTTATCACCGAGCGCAGCGGCGCGAGTCCGATTCCCCCCGCGATGAAAAGCAAGTCCTTGCCCCTGAGTTCGGTATCGACGGGAAACGCGTTCCCGTACGGACCTCTGACTGTCACCTGCTGCCCGACATCCATCTGATGCAGCCACTCGGTGAGGTAGCCCGCCCTCTTTATGCTGAACTCCATGAACTCCGTATTCGTCGGCGACGAGGTGATGGAGAACATGGCCTCGCCAATGCCGGGGATGGAGACCATGGCGCACTGTCCCGGCATATGAGGGAAGATCACCCCTCCGCTCGGGGCTTCGACGCGAAACGTCTTCACGTCCGGAGTGTCGGTCCTGATGTTCTTCACGATCCCCAGCTGCGGGATCAACATATCGGCTATTCCGGCTGAATTAGACACTGACGCTCACCCCCAATGCCCTTATCACCTTTGCTATGTTCATTGAAATCGGACACTTCGCCACGCACCTTCCGCAGCCAACGCAGGAGTATACTCCGTCGTTGTTGGCCGGGTAGTATATGAGCTTATGCATGAATCGCTGTCTGAATCGTTCCATCTGGCTCTTTCGGCTGTTGCCGTGAGCCATGAGGGTAAAGTCAGAGTACATGCAGGAGTCCCAGCACCTGAACCGCTGTATCCCGTGCCCGGTGTCGAAATCCTGAATGTCGTAACACTGACACGTCGGGCAGACGTATGTGCAGGTCCCGCAGCCGACGCACGCCTGACTCAGTTCCTTCCAGAGCGGCGAGTTGAACTTTTCGAGAAGAGCGCTTTCTTCAAAGCCGTCGAGACTCAGGTCGCCAAGCGGCAGCATGCTCAAAATTTCCCTCGAACGCTCGTCCTGTTTTTTGATTATCTCCAAATCCTGCCCAGTCGCCTGAACGAGGAGGTCCTTCACGGATTCTCCGAGTGCCTTGCCCTTCTCGGTCTTGCCGTCCCAATACAGATTGTCGCCTATTATGCGGATTGTCACGTCGCCCTGCGGTTCCGCGGCGTCGATGCCGAATACGCCGCAGAAACACGTCTCCTCGGGCTCGGCGCAGGCCATCGAGACGATAACACCGTTCTCCCTGCGAGCTTTGTAGAACGAATCAACCGGGTCGCAGAGGAATACCTTGTCCAGGATATCCAGGCTGCGGGCGTCGCATCCGCGCACTCCGAACACGACAAACGGCTCGTTTTGATCACGGTTTTCGATGATCGAGATGTCCTTGCCCTGCCTCTTGAACGCGACGATGTTCTCCGTCTGCGGAAAGAAGAAATCCTTGGCGGATTTCACGGTCTTGAGCTGATCAAGGCGAACGACCGCATCCGGCGTCCATTGGCCGAAATTTACCTGCCCGTTGTTGTCAATTGGCAGATAGAGCGTCCTGCTCGACGCTAGCTTCTGGAACAATTCGCCTATTTTATCCTTGGAAAGTTTCAGCATCATCAAGCTCCTCCTCTCTCATACACAACGCTTGGCTCAACGTCGCCAGTTTTGTACTCGGTCAGAGGAGATTTGCCTTCCACATCCGCGCCGGCCTGATATTCGCCGTAAAAGGCGTTGATGTCCTTGATGAACTTGCGGTTTAAGAGGTGAAGAGGTATGTTCTGCGGGCAGACCCTGCTGCATTCCCCGCAGTCGGTACAGCGTCCCGCGACGTGGAAAGCCCGTATTATGTGGAACATGTTTTCCTCGAAACTGTCCGCGTTGGACTTGGCCTGAACTCCGGATCTCGGGTTGTCGAACACGCATTTGAGACACGAACAGACCGGACACGCGTTGCGGCAAGCGTTACAGCGAATACACCTCGACAGCTCCCCTCTCCAGAACGCGAACCGCTCGTCAGGGGTCATGCCCTCCAACTCGCCGACCTTCGCAAATCGATCGAGGGTATCCCATTGCCAGGGATCGTCAACCACCGCTAACTCGTCGTACACCTTGTGCTCACTGCCCTTGCAGGACAGGCACTTCTCCAGAAGGATGTCCCTCCTGGCAAGTGTCTTGTCGCCGTAGAGCGTGTGCGCGACCAGATCGTCGCCGTTCTCATCTAGCGATTTGATGCCCTTTACGCCAAGCGTCCTCAGCTTTTCGATGTCCAGCATTCCGTCGCATCCGACGCCTATCACGTAAGTGTTCTCCCTGTTTACCTTGTGCTCCCTCAAGAGGTGATTGAAGCTGTAGGTGTCGCAGGGCTTGAGGAAGACCAGAATCCGGCCCTCCTTCTTTGTGGCGTCTATGAGGTACTTGCTGAGCATGGCGGCGGAAAACCCGTTGTAAACTAGTCCGTCGAGAGATTCCTCGGTCTCGAAGACGGCGGGGTTGGGATCATAGTAAAATTCGCCGTTCTTCCAGCCCAGCACCCTGTTTACGGTTCCCTCACGCAATAATTCGCCCGCTCTGCTACGCATCATATCTCTGATTCTACGCATCGGATATCCTCCAGCCTCTTGCACTCTCCCAACGCGCTGATTGTCTCCGCGAATTGATTCATCGTGTTGGCAAACTTCGCGCCCTCCGCTGCGGAAACCCACTCTACCCTCGTGCGCCCCTTCTCTATGCCGAGAAAGTCAAGCATACTGAAGAGAAGGGCGGTTCTTCTGCGGGCGAAGTAGTTGCCCGAGGTGTAGTGGCAGTCTCCGGGGTGGCAGCCGCACATAATCACTCCATCCGCGCCCCTCTGAAAGGCTCGCAGGATAAAGAGCGGATTGACGCGGCATGAGCACGGCACGCGAATGACCTTGACGTTGACCGGATAATTCAGCCGGCTAGATCCCGCGAGATCCGCGCCAGCGTAGCTGCGCCAGTTGCAGCAGAAGGCCACTATCAAGGGATTGAATGCGCCGCCTTTCTCGTTTATCGGCATATCGCGTCCACCTCCGCCATGATTTGCAGGTTTGTAAATCCTTTGAGGTCCATCGCTCCGGACGGGCATGTTACGGTGCAGGCGCCGCAGCCCTGACAGACCGCCTCGTTGACGCATGCCACCCTGCGCGTCTCCCTGACCCCGTGATCGATGACCATCTTATCCTCATAGGTGATCGCGCCGTAGGGACATACGAGCTCGCAGGAAGAGCAGCCGTTGCAGAGCGGCTCGCTGCAGCCCGCCACGCACGGGTTGCCCATCAGCTTGTCCTTCGACAGCAGCCCTATCACCTTCGATGCCGCAGCCCCGGCTTGCGCCACAGTGTCCGGAATGTCCTTGGGCCCCTGGCACAGGCCGGAGAGGAATATTCCGGCGGTCGGGCTCTCGACAGGACGCAGCTTGGGGTGCGCCTCCGTGAAGAAGTCGTTGGTATCCATGCTCGCCGTAAACATCGTGCCCAGACTTCGCGCCGTCGGATCCGGCTCTATCGCTGCCGCCAGGACGACCATGTCGGCCTTGATCACGACCTGTTTATCGGCGATCAGGTCCGATCCCTGCACGATCAGATGCCCGTCCTCCTCGGCGACCTTGCCGACCATGCCCTTTATGTAGTGAACTCCGTACTCCTCGACGGCCCTGCGATAGAACTCGTCGAAGCTCTTGCCGGGTGTGCGGACGTCTATGTAGAACACATAGGCCTCCGTGTCGGGATACTTCTCCCGCAGCAGCATGGCGTGCTTCGCCGTGTACATGCAGCAGATCTTCGAACAGTACGTCTTGCCGCAGTCGACGGTGGCGCGCGAACCAACGCACTGCACGAAGACGACCGTCTTCGGCGGTTCGTGGTCGGACGGCCTGAGCACCTTGCCCTTCGTGGGTCCGGCGGCGTTGCATATGCGCTCGAACTCGAGCGACGTTATGACGTCGGGACACTGGGCGTACTGAAACTCGTCGTACCTCTCCATCGAGATGGGCTTGAAGCCAGTCGCCAACACGACGGCGCCGTACTGTTTCGTGATTATCTCGTCTTCCTGGTCGTAATCGATGGCCTTGGCGGTGCAAACCTTCTCGCATATTCCGCACTTGCCGGTCTTGAACTTGATGCAGGCATCCCTGTCGATTACAGGCACGTTGGGTATGGCCTGGGCGAACGGAATGTAAATGGCGCTGCGATTGCAGAGCCCCTGGTTGAACTCGCTCTTCGCGCTCTTCGACGGGCACTTTTCAACGCATACGCCGCAGCCCGTACACAGATCGGAGTTGACCGCGCGCGCGCGTTTTCTGATGTTTACGGTAAAGTTGCCGACGAACCCCGAAACGCTCTCGACTTCGCTGTATGTATACAAATTGATCTTCTCGTGAGCCGAAGCGTCCACCATCTTCGGTGTGAGAATGCACGCCGCGCAGTCCAGCGTGGGGAACGTCTTGTCGAGCATCGCCATCTTGCCGCCTATGGTGGGGGTCTTCTCGACTATGTCGACCTCGTATCCAGCGTCCGCCACGTCGAGCGCGGTCTGAATGCCGGCGATCCCTCCGCCTATTACCAGAGCCCTCTTTATGACCGGGCTCTCGCCGGCAAAGAGCGGCACGTTGCGGTTCAGTTTGGCGACGGCCGCCCTTGCCAGAATTATCGCCTTTTCGGTACCCTCGCTCTTTTCTTTGTGAATCCATGAACACTGTTCGCGTATGTTGGCAATCTCGACCATGTACGGATTCAATCCGGCAACCGCCGCAGCCTTGCGGAAGGTGGCCTCGTGCATCCTAGGTGAACACGCGCAGACTACGATACCGGTCAACCCATGTTCTGCGATAGCGTTTCTGATCGCGGACTGTCCGCCCTCAGAGCACATATACTGGTAGTTTGTGGAGAACACGACGTTCGGCTCGGTCTTTACCGCCTCCGCGACGGCTTCGACATCGACCGTTGCCGCTATGTTGCTCCCGCACCAGCAGATAAACACGCCAATTTTTTGCAATAAACTCACTTCCTCATATCGGTTTGTTTCGATCCTCTGAGTCTACTTGCTGTACTTTCTGAAGGCGCTTACGATTAACTGTTGGGGTATACTCTCGTCCAGCAGGGCCGGAATCGCCTCCGGCCTCAGCCTGTTGCCTCCCTGCGGACGGACTACCTCCATCCTTACGGCCTCGATCAGGTGCGCCGGTTCCACGCCCCTGGGACAACGTTCGACGCACGCGAAACAGGACAGGCATCTCCACAGCGATTTGGATTGCAAGAGCGCCGCGATGTCGCCTTCCTCCACCATGGAGACGAAACGGTGCGGGCGGATGTCCATCTCCGCGAAGTTGGGACACGTCGCCGAACACTTTCCGCACTTCATGCACTTCCTGACGTTCACTCCGCTGGTGCGGATTATGATCTCCGTCAGCCTCTTCTCGTCAGCATGCATGCACAAGCCCTCCCTCGCGCGCCTTCACGCCAAGCGCCTCCGCCAGGAGCTCAGTGAAATAAACCACTGGGATCTCTCCGGTTCCATTCTCATTCAGGTTGTAAAGACAGAGCGGACACGCGGTGACGATCGTGTCGGCGCCGCGCCGCGCGGCCGAACTCATCACCTTTTTTGACATCTCGCGCGATATATTCTTTGCCTCGATTGAAACGTACCCGCCGCAGCACTCGTTGCGGTACGGATACCTAACGGGCAGCGCGCCGATGGAGGATATGAAATCCTCTATGATCGACGGATTTTCGGGATTGTCGAACTTCATCACGCCGCTCGGGCGCAGCAGCATACATCCGTAGTAGGCCGCGATCTTCCTGTCCTTCAGCGGATTGGTCACCCGCTCTTTGATCTTGTCAAATCCGACGGCGTCCCGCAGCATCTCTAGATAATGGACCACCGTGGTCTCTCCCGAGTACGGGGATTCGAGCTCCAGATAGTCGTTTACCTTCGCGCGCATGTCCGCGTCGGTCTGCATATCGTTGTTGACCCGTTTTATGACGTGATGACATGCCGAGCACAGCGTCAAAAGCTGCTGATTGCTCTGTTTGGCGCTGTCGAGCGCCCTCACTGCCGACAGCCTGGTCGCGAGCTCATCCCTTGCCAAAGGATAGACCGCCCCGCAACACTGCCATTCCGGCAGTTCTTCCATGACGACTCCGAGCGCCTCCGCCGCTGCTCTTGCAGCCCAGTCGAGCTCGGAGGCTCTTGTTTTAAGCGTGCATCCTGGATAGTAACTGAACTTCATAACTTCTTCTCCAATCACGTTTAGTATTGGAATGACACCTCCCTCTCCTCGAGTAAAGGAGCGTTCTTCCCTTTTGCCTCCGCTGCCTTCAAATGTGTTCTAAGTTGCGCCGCGCCACAAACTCACACACACCTCCTCGCCGTCTCGTCAAATTGCGAAGGAATTGCCTGTCCTCCGCCTATATACCCTCAAAGAAGGGCTTGATCGCCTCGGCGCTCTTATGGAGCGCAGCTTCTTCATCGGGGGCGAGTTTTGGCAGCAGTCCGCCGGAGATTCCCTTCGCTCCCACCGCGAACGGGAGGCTCACGCATACTCCGCTGATCCCGTACTGGCCGTCGAGCACTTTGCCCACCGGCAGTATCTTGTTCGTGTCGTTCAGGATGTTCTTGCATATCTCGCAGACGGACAGCGCTATGGCGAAGAACGTTGCCCTCTTGTTCTTTATGACCCTGGCCCCTGCCTCTCGGACGTCCGTGAGAACCTCGTCCTTCCAGTTCGGGTTCTTCTCGCCGGCGAACTGCTCGACGTATGTTGCCGCGTTCACGCCAAAGATGGATGACAGCGACCACGGGATGAACGACGTGTCCCCGTGTTCGCCCAGAACGTACGCGTCTATGTTGGCGCAGCTTACACCGATCCGCTTGGACAGGATCGCGCGCAGGCGGGACGTATCGAGCAGCGTCCCAGAGCCCACAACCCTGCCGGCCGGCAGGCCCGAGAGCTTCGTGACGGCGTATGTGAGTATGTCCACTGGGTTGCTCACCACGACGTAGACGGCGTCGGGCGCGTTCTTGACTATCGGGGGCACGACGTCCTCTTTGAAGAGGGCGACGTTGGTATTTACGAGGTCGATGCGGGTCATCCCGGGCTGACGCGGCTTGCCCAGAGTGAAGACGACGATGTCCGAACCGGCCGCGTCGTCATAATCGCCCGCGTAAATCTTGAACGGTGCGACGAACGGGGCTCCCTGAATGATATCGTCCGCCTCTCCTATCGCCTTCTCCTTGAAGATGTCCACCAGGACTATCTCCGAGGCGACTCCCTGAACGGCGAGCGCGTACGCTGTGGTGGCGCCCACGTTTCCAGCGCCGAGAATGGTGATCTTTCTGCCCTTTGCCATTAAAATTCCTCCTCAGTACAATTCAAACGCATGATCGAAGCGCTTGTTCCAGACATCTGCGGAGAGCGTCAGATTTGACGTCTCCGACAACACCGTTGATTCCTCACAACCCTTTCTTTATGACTAGCTGAAGACTTGACACATAATAACAGACTGCGGCGCAATTATCCAACGCAACGCACGGTATTTGAAATTTCTAGAAAGAGCTGATTCTCAAATAAAATAATGTCCCTTATCATAGATTGTTATAAGTTTAACTAATCTTTCCTCAGGGAAGAAATGTTTTTTTGGAATATCGATATATCTATATCGATATAGCAATCTCATTATGATTGACCAAATCGCTTGTGAAAAGATATACTAAAGGTGTCTCACATATAACAGTAAGTTATGCTATCCGCAAGAGTACGGGCGTTCGCGGCGCTCAATTCAGTTCGTCTGCTGCGTGTCGTTGTTGAGGAATCGAGGAAGGTGGTACGTCTTGAACACGATGCATCTCAAGTACGCGGTCGAGGTAGAAAAAACCGGCTCCATAACAAAGGCTGCAAAACGGCTGTACATCAACCAACCCAACCTGAGCAAGACGATACGGGAACTCGAGGAGACCCTGGGGTTCATGATCTTCAAGCGAACCCCCAAGGGCATCGTGCCAACTAAAAAGGGCACGGAGTTTCTGGCGTGCGCGAAGAGCATTCTGTTTCAGATCGGCCGCATGGAGAACATGGCCGAGGGATCGCCCAGGACATATCTGAACATATCGGCGCCGAGGGCTAGTTATATCTCCTGCGCGCTGGCCGAATTCATAGGCGGCCTCCCCGAGGACAGGGTCGTGGATATCGACTACAGGGAGACCAGCTCCCTCCAGGCGATAGAAAACGTCTCCGACGGAGAGAGCGACATCGGCATAATCCGCTGCAGGGGAGAGGACGAGCGGTACTTCCTGGAGTTGTTCCGAGAGAGAAACCTGCACTACGAACTGGTCAATCACTTCGAATATCTGGTCCTGCTTTCCGAAAGGCACGAACTGGCCGCCTGCGACGTGATATGCTGCCGTGATCTTGAAAGATATATAGAGATCACTCACGGGGACGCTAACTCGCCGTCGAAACGAATCCAGTGCGGCAGCAGGATCGGCGGAAGGATATCTGTTTACGAGAGGGGAAGCCGGCTCGAACTGCTGGACAAGATCCCCAGGGCCTATATGTGGACATCACCCGTGCCAACGAGCGTAACGAAAACGTTCTCCCTGGTTCAGCGCAGGAGCGACATGCCGTATAATAATCACAACAAGGATTTCCTCGTGTACAGGAGCGACTACAGATTCATCGACGAGGACAACTTCTTCGTCGAAAAGCTGCTCGAGACGGCGGAGATCACGTCATCGATAGTTTAGGGAGGGTTTGGTGCGAGACATCAATATGGACATATCGATATATAAATATCGACATTCTAATTTTATACCTGTTCATCTATGTATATTTATCCTAGCATATAATTAGCACGTTTCCGTAATATGCATCGTGTGAGGTGTGCGGCTTATATTCGCCGTTTCTACCGAATATCTTTCCTGAAAAACAGAGTTATAATCCTTGCGGATTACGCAAAAATGCGGAAAACGCACTGAGGAGGGGAATCGAACACTGCAACCCCGCGGCTGGACAGCCGCATGTCACGGAGCATGGGGAAGGAGCTTTGGCCGGCGTCACATGGCATATCAAAGCACAGTATTAAGGGAGGTATAGACATTATGTCATCGCGGTCCAACGTAACTCTCGACGGCAACGAAGCAGCGGCTTACGTTGCCCACGCAACAAACGAGGTAATTTCCATATATCCGATAACCCCATCGTCGAACATGGGCGAGTGGGCCGATCAGTGGAGCTCGGAGGAGCGGCCAAACATCTGGGGGACGGTTCCAAGCGTCGTCGAGATGCAGAGCGAGGCGGGAGCGGCAGGGGCTTATCACGGCGCGCTGCAGAGCGGGGCCCTCGGGACGACGTTCACAGCGTCCCAGGGACTGCTTCTCATGATACCAAACATGTTCAAGATCGCCGGCGAGCTGACCAGCACCGTAATGCACGTCTCGGCCCGCACCGTGGCGACCCACGCGCTCTCGATATTCGGCGATCACTCGGACGTCATGGCGACGCGCTCCACCGGCTGGGCGATGCTCTGCTCGAGCTCGGTGCAGGAGGTAATGGACATGGCGCTCATATCGCAGATGGCGACGCTCGAGGGCCGGGTTCCGATCCTTCACTTCTTCGACGGATTCCGCACCAGCCATGAGGTCATGAAGGTCGAGCAGATAACATACGACGACATGAAGGCCCTGATCGACAACGATCTCGTTCACAAACACCGCGCGCGCAGGCTCACCCCGGACAGCCCCGAGCTCAGGGGATCGGCGCAGAATCCGGACACGTTCTTCCAGTCCCGCGAGGCTTGCTCCCCATACTTCGACAGGATGCCCGGCATAGTTCAGAGGGCGATGGACCGTTTCGCCGAGAGGGTTGGCCGCAAATATCACCTGTTCGACTATTTCGGAGCGCCGGATGCCGAGCGCGTCATCGTGATAATGGGAAGCGGGGGCTACGTCGCCCGCGAGGCGGCGGATCACCTGTCCGCTAAAGGCGAGAAGGTCGGGCTGCTGCTGATTCGGCTCTACCGGCCATTCGACGTCGAAGCGTTCAAAAAAGCTCTGCCCAAAACCGTGCGCAGCATAGCCGTGCTCGACCGCTGCAAAGACCCGGCGGCCCCAGGCGAGCCCCTTTATATGGATGTAGTAGAGGCCTTGTCTGACAGGCACGACATCACCATCGTCGGAGGGCGTTACGGCCTGTCGTCCAAGGACTTCACCCCGGCCATGGTAAAGGCCGTCTACGACGAACTTGGCCGCGGCGAGCCGAAGAACGGGTTCACGGTCGGAATCGACGACGATGTCGCGCACAGCAGCCTGAAGTTCGATCCAGGCTTCTCCACCGAGGACGCGAAGTGCGTGCGCTGTCTCTTCTACGGGCTCGGCGCGGATGGAACGGTCGGGGCAAACAAAAATTCCATCAAGATAATAGGAGAGGACACCGACTTCCACGCCCAGGGCTATTTCGAATACGACTCCAAGAAATCCGGAGGAATCACCACCAGCCATCTTCGCTTCGGCCCCAACCCCATATACGCGTCATACTTCATAAGCAGGGCAAACTTCGTCGCATGTCACCAGTTCTCCTTCCTCGAACGCTACGACATGCTGAGGAACGCGGTGGACGGCGCGACGTTCCTCCTGAACAGCCCCTATGACAAGGGTGAAGTGTGGAACAGGCTGCCGCTCAAGGTTCAAAAACAGATAATCGCCAAGAAGATAAAACTGTACACGATAGACGCCATCAAGATAGCGAAGGAGACGGGCATGGGCGGGCGCATCAACACCATCATGCAGACGTGCTTCTTCGCGATAAGCGGCGTCCTGCCCAAAGATGTGGCGATAGACGCCATAAAGAAGTCCATCAAGAAGACATACAGCCGCAAGGGCGACGAGGTCGTGAAGCAGAACGTGAGCGCCGTGGACTCTACGCTGGCCAATCTCTTCGAGGTCGCCATTCCAAGCGCGGCGTCGAGCTCGTTCGACGTCAGGGACGCCGTGGCGTCAGACTCCCCTGAATTTGTCCGCACTGTGCTGGCCCCGATGATGATAAACGAAGGCGACTCCCTGAAGGTCTCGCACATGCCGGTGGACGGCAGTTACCCGACCGGCACCACTCAGTACGAGAAGCGCAACGTTGCTATAGACATCCCCGTTTGGGACCCGTCGGTCTGCATCCAGTGCGGCAAGTGCGCTCTCGTCTGTCCGCACGCCACAATACGGGCCAAGGTGTACGACGCGGCGATCCTGAACAGCGCGCCGGCAACGTTCAAGTCCGTCAACGCGAACTGGAAGAACTTCGCCGGTAAGAAGTACACGGTTCAGGTGGCGCCTGAGGACTGCATAGGATGCGGGCTCTGCGTCCAGAACTGTCCTGCTAAGAACAAGCAGTCCGAGGGAAAGAAGGCCATCAACATGGCCCCGCAGCTTGACCTGCGCGAGACTGAGCGCGCCAACTGGGAGTTCTTCATGGGGATACCGGACGTCGACCGCAACGAGCTCAACCACTCATCGGTCAAGGACGTTCAGCTCCTGCACCCGCTGTTCGAGTTCTCCGGCGCGTGCGGCGGATGCGGCGAGACCCCGTATCTCAAGCTCTTGTCGTCCCTGTTCGGCGACAGGGCCCTCATCGCAAACGCGACCGGATGCAGCTCCATATACGGAGGCAACCTGCCGACCACGCCGTGGACGAACAACAGCGAAGGGCGAGGCCCGGCATGGTCGAACTCGCTGTTCGAGGACTGCGCGGAGTTCGGACTCGGATTCCGCCTCACTCTCGACAAACACCTCGAGTTCGCCTCTGAGCTCTTGAAAAAACTATCGGGCGAGGTGGGGACCGACCTGGCGGAACAGATCCTGAACGCGAGCCAGGCGACCGAGAAAGAAATACTGGAACAGCGAAAGAGGGTGAGCATCCTCAAGGAAAAGTTGAGCAAACTGAGCAGTCCCGAAGCCGTCGAGCTCGCGACCGTTGCCGACACGCTCACCAAAAAGTGCGTATGGGCGATAGGCGGCGACGGATGGGCATACGATATCGGCTACGGAGGGCTGGACCACGTGCTGGCGTCCGGCCGCAACATCAATGTCCTCGTGCTCGACACCGAGGTCTACTCCAACACCGGCGGCCAGATGTCGAAATCCACCCCGCGCGGCGCCATTGCGAAGTTCGCGGCGGCCGGCAAGAGACAGGGCAAGAAGGATCTGGCGCTGATGGCCATGGCCTACGGTACGGTGTACGTCGGGCGGGTCGCGATGGGCGCGAACGACGCTCACACGGTGAAGACCTTCCTGGAGGCGGAAGCCTACGAGGGCACGTCGATAATCATAGCCTACAGCCACTGCATAGCCCACGGCATAGAGATGCACAAGGGCCTCGAACAGCAGAAAAAAGCCGTCGATTCAGGACACTGGATCCTCATGCGGTACAATCCGGCTCTGGCGCTCGAAGGAAAGAATCCGCTCACAATAGACAGCAAGGCTCCGACGATTCCTCTCTCGGATTACATTTACGAGGAGGTCCGATACAAGGCGCTCCAGATGTCGAGGCCCAAGGAGGCGGCTCTGCTCCTGGCCGAGGAGGAGCGGGACCTGAGGGCGAAGTGGCGTTATTATCAGCACCTCGCAGCTATGGATTACTCAGAAAAGTAGTATTATTTATCCGCCGCCGGCAGACGCTTCGACCCGGCGGCGGATAATTGATATCCGCAAAATAAATTTTACTTAGGGAAGTGACCGAATCAATTATGGAAGAGAAGGCGCAGAAATCAACCAACACAGGCAAGACGAGAGGCCCCGAGGAAAAACGCGCTGAACCTCAGGCTGCATCAGCGCCCAGCGGCGCGGAGACGAAAAAGAGGAAGATCGGCATAACCGAGACTGGGTTCAGAGACGCCCACCAGTCGATAATGGCGACGCGCCTGCGCACATCTGACATGCTTCCGATATGCGAGGCCATTGACGAGGTCGGCTACCATTCAATCGAGATGTGGGGAGGGGCGACGTTTGACTCGGCAATGAGATTTCTCGACGAGGATCCATGGGAGCGCCTCCGCGAGATAAGAAAGCGGGTCAAGAAGACCAAACTCCAGATGCTCCTGCGCGGACAGAACCTCCTTGGCTACCGCCACTATGCAGACGACGTGGTCCGCGAGTTCGTAAAGCGCATGATCGGCAACGGCATCGACATAGTCAGGATTTTCGACGCGCTGAACGATCTGAGAAACACCGAGATAGCGGCGGATCAGGTGAAACGCGAGGGCGGTCATCTTCAGCTGGCCATATCGTACACGATCTCGCCCGTTCACACGCTCGACCTATTCGCCAAACAGGCCAGGGACATGGCGGACATGGGCGCCGATTCGATATGCATCAAGGACATGGCCGGACTGCTCACTCCGGTAGCGGCGCACTCCCTCGTAAAGGCGATAAAGGAGAAGGTCGATCTGCCGGTGCAGCTTCACAGCCACTACACTACCGGCCTGGCGGCGATGGCGTATCTGGACGGGCTCGAGGCGGGGGCTGACGTCTGCGACTGCGCCATATCCCCATTTGCTATGGGGACAAGCCAGCCCGCTACCGAGACTATAGTCGCGGCGCTCGCCAACGGCCCGCTCGACACCGGGTTGTCCTTGGAAAAGCTGCTTCCCGTGGCGAACCACTTCGAAACGCTCAAGAAGAAGTACAGCAGCATAATAATGGGAGTGTCGGGAGTCGATATAAACATACTGCTGTATCAAATACCGGGCGGCATGTACTCCAACCTCCAGAGCCAGCTCAAGGAGGGCAACGCCCTTCACAAGCTGAAGGATGTGCTGGAGGAGGTTCCCCGCGTCCGCAAGGAGATGGGATATCCCCCGCTCGTTACGCCGACAAGCCAGATCGTCGGAACACAGGCCGCGATGAACGTATTGGTGGGCGAGCGATGGAAGGTGATACCCAAGGAGGTCAGGCAGTATTTATTGGGCCATTACGGCCGCACGCCGGCGCCGGTGGACCCCGAGATACAAAAGAAGGCGACAGAGGGCGAGGAACCCATCACATGCAGGCCGGGCGAGAAGATAAAGGCAGAGATGGACAAACTTCGCGAGGAGGCCAGCAGTTGGTGCCTGCAGCCCGAGGATGTCCTCTCCTATGCCATGTTCCCGCAGGTTGCCGCCGAGTTCCTCAAGAAAAAATTCGCCAGGGTGACAATGGTGAACGTCGGATTGGACAGCCCTATAGAGGATGGATCATATCCTGTTTAACCTAAAACGCGGGGAATGGTATAAAATGAGATAAGGTGCAAGTAACTACTAAAATAAGGAGTTGGTTGCGGTGAGTGATATCAAGGAACTCATTGGGGACAAAAAACTGCATGGCAAGATAACATCGGCCGAGGAAGCGGCGCGCATCATCAAAAAGGATATGACACTGGGATGCAGCGGATTTACTCCGTCGGGGTACCCAAAGGTCGTTCCTACGGCTCTCGCGAAGAGGGCGGAGGCTGAGGGACCGATACCGGTTGGAATATGGACTGGCGCGTCGACCGGGCCGGAGCTTGACGGTGTGCTCGCCAGCACCGGGTGCATAAAAAAAAGATTCCCCTACCAGACTAACGATGCCATACGCAAGGGGATCAACGAGGGTGACATCCAGTTCGCGGATGTCCATCTCTCTCACTGCGCCCAGAACATCAGGTACGGTTTCTACGGAAAGATCGACGTCGCCATCATAGAGGCCATCCGCATCACCCCTGAGGGCGGCATAATCCCGACGTCATCGGTCGGAAACTCCAACGCGTTCGTAGAGGTCGCGGACAAGGTGATCGTCGAGATAAACACCGTCCAGCCGCAGGGGCTCGACGGCATTCACGACATATACTCGCCGGAGAACCCCCCGCACAGAAAACCGATTCCGATAACCAACGTTCACGACAGGATAGGCACGACCTATATCCCGTGCGACCCGGCGAAGATCGTAGCGATAGTGGCCTCCGACGTCAAGGATTCTCAGAGACCTCTGGCCCCGGCCGACGAGATAAGCAGCAAGATGGCGGCCAACCTCATAGACTTCCTCAGCGTCGAGGCAAACGCCGGCAAATTGCCAAAGGGGCTCCTTCCGCTCCAGTCCGGCGTGGGCAATATCGCCAACGCAGTGCTGGAGGGGCTGGTCGCGTGGCCGACAGACGGCCTTACGGTCTACACCGAGGTCATCCAGGACTCCGTCTTCGAGCTGCTGGACACGGGCAAGATCGCGTTTGCGTCGAGCACGGCGCTGACACCCAGCCCGGACGGCGCGGCGAAGTATTATCCGCGCATCAACGAGTTCAAGGATCGCATTGTCCTGCGCCCGCAGGAGATAAGCAACAATCCAGAAGTCATCAGGCGTCTCGGGCTGATAGCCATGAACACGGCTGTGGAGGTCGACATATACGGACACGTTAATTCGACGATGGCCGGCGGAACGAGAATGCTGAACGGCATAGGCGGTTCCGGGGACTTCGCGAGGAACGCGTATCTGACCGTGTTCCTGTGCCCGTCGACATCGGGTGGCGGAAAGATATCCAAGGTCGTTCCGTTCTGCTCCCACGTGGATCACACCGAGCACGACGTGGACCTGATAGTGACCGAGTATGGCGTAGCCGACCTGCGCGGGCTCTCCCCCAGGGAGAGGTCCCGCGAGATAATCGAACGCTGCGCTCACCCAGATTATAAAGAGCCTCTCCGCGACTACAAGCGCCGCGCGGAGGAGGGCAAGGGACACGAGCCTCACCTGCTTGGCGAGGCCTTTTCATGGCACGAGAGGCTGAGAACCAACGGCACGATGAAGAAGTAACTCTTTTTGCATAACGAGGGGGGTATTGGA
Organism: Synergistaceae bacterium; assembly: GCA_031290815.1. Classification (GTDB taxonomy): domain Bacteria; phylum Synergistota; class Synergistia; order Synergistales; family Synergistaceae; genus JAIRWR01. The sequence goes on from JAISLO010000139.1 coordinate 22,832, forward strand.
GTGAAGACGACTGTCATCGATCACATAGGAATCGCGGTTAACAGCATCGAGGAATCGCTCAAGTTCTGGGAGGGCACGCTCGGCGTAAAGTGCGCCGGAGTAGAGACCGTGGAGGACCAGAAGGTTAAGACGGCATTCCTCCCCATAAAGGAGTCCGAGCTGGAGCTTCTCGAGGCGACGTCGCCCGAAAGCCCGGTCGCGAAATTCATAGAGAAGAAGGGCGAGGGAATCCATCACGTCGCGATACGAGTGGACAACCTCGAGGAAGCGCTCTCCGAACTGAAGAAGAAGGGCGTAAAACTGATAGACGAGACCCCGCGCAAGGGAGCCGGCGGAGCTATGATCGCCTTCCTCCATCCAAAGGCGACAGGCGGTATTCTGCTTGAACTGAGCCAAAGATAGGAAGACCGATTTGACATTAGAGGTCTGATTAAGGAGGTTTATCTGGTATGGCGGAACGCACTATCGAACAACTCTGCGGCAATCTGCTCGCAAAACGGGAGAAGGCATCGCAGGGCGGCGGGGAAAAAGCTATCGCCAAGCAGCACGAGAAGGGCAAGCTGACCGCCAGGGAGAGAATAGCCAAAATCCTCGACCCGGGCAGTTTTGTGGAGTTGGATGAGTTGGTGGAACATCGCTGCTCAAATTTTGGCATGGAGAAGACCGTGTTCGAGGGCGACGGGGTCGTCACGGGCTATGGGACCGTCGACGGCCGCATAGTGTACGTGTTCAGCCAGGACTTCACCGTCATAGGCGGCTCGCTCGGAGAGGCTCATGCGAAGAAGATCTGCAAGGTCCTGGACCTCGCCGTTCAGAACGGCGCTCCGTGCGTCGGCATCAACGACTCCGGCGGCGCTCGCATACAAGAAGCGGTCGACGCCCTGTCTGGGTATGGCAACATATTCTTTCGCAACGTAAAGGCCTCGGGCGTAGTCCCTCAGCTCTCCGTCATCGCCGGCCCGTGCGCCGGAGGAGCGGTCTACAGCCCGGCCCTGACCGACTTTGTTTACATGGTTGACAAGGTCGGCATCATGCACATAACGGGCCCGCAGGTGATAAAGGCCGTTACGGGCGAGGACGTCACGTCGGAGCAGATCGGCGGAGCCACAGCACACAACAGGACATCCGGCGTCGCCCATTTCTTCGCGAAGGACGAGGCGGAGTGTTACGACCAGGTTCGCAAGACACTCTCGTTCCTGCCTAGCAACAATCTGGAGGAGCCTCCCTTCAAGGAGACCGGTGACGATCCGGCGAGGGCCGACCTCTCTCTGCGCGAGGTGGTGCCGACCAATCCGAATAAGGCGTACGACGTGCGCGACGTCATAAAAAAGGTGGTTGACGACGCCGATTTCTTCGAGGTCCAGCCGATGTTCGCCATGAACATAGTCACAGGTTTCGCGAGGGTCGGAGGCCGCGTGATAGGGATCATAGCCAACCAGGCAAGGGTCATGGCCGGCTGTCTCGACATCGACGCTTCATGCAAAGCGGCGCGCCATATCAGAATCTGCGACTCCTTCAACATTCCCATAATCACCTTCGAGGACGTGCCCGGCTATCTCCCCGGCCTCAATCAGGAGATGGGCGGCATCATAAAGCACGGCGCGAAACTGCTGTACGCGTACAGCGAGGCGACATCCCCCAAGATAACCGTCGTGCTGCGCAAGGCGTACGGCGGGTCCTATCTCGGAATGTGCAGCAAGGACCTCGGCGCGGACGTGGTCCTCGCGTGGCCGCAGGCCGAGATCGCCGTTATGGGAGCCGAGGGCGCCGCGAACATCATATTCCGCAAGGAGATAGACGCCGCGAGCGACAAGGCGGCGACAAGGGCCGAGAAGATCGAGGAATACCGCAATGCCTTCGCCAACCCGTACGTGGCCGCGGCCCGAGGCTTCGTCGACAGGGTCATCATGCCGGAGGAGACGAGGCTCGCCATTCATCAGGCGCTGACCATGACGGAGGACAAGAAAGAACTCCGTCCGAAGAGAAAACACGGGGTAATGCCGGCTTAGGCTTGTCCTGGCAGATTTGCTCGCGTAAGCATTCTCAAGATTTGCTTGAACCTCATACCAGTCCGGCTTGAGGCGACGACAGACGCCTCGGGCCGGATTTTTTTTAAGAAAAACTTTACCATTGATTTGATGATACCAAGCTGTGCCCGGCGACAAGGCATTTTATGAGGTGAGGTAAGGCCGGGTTGCTCCTGGATTTTAACGCTCCGCCTTGTACGGCCTTTACTTGGAGATGAACTGAAAAATATCCCTTGATTATGAAGGGGGCAACAATATAATGAGCTACACTGCAGACGACACGGAAATTCACGGCGGACCCGTCGTGAAGAGTCTCCTCGAAAACGACCTTTATAAATTCAGCATGTGGCAGGCGCTTATGCACAGCCACCCGGGAGCCAGGGCGGAATACACGTTCTTCTGCCGAAACAAGCCCGAGTTTCCGCTCGCTATGCTCGCCGACGACGTCAGGAAGGAAATAGATCACCTGTGTACCATGTATTTTTCTCAGGATGAACTTGACTATCTGGGCAATTTGAACTATATCAAGGACGACTTCGTCAACTACATGACGATCTTTCGCTTTCAGAAGAGGTTCATCGATATCGAAACGGATGGGGATGACCTGGTAATTCATTCCGCCGGCCCTCTGGTCCATGTGATGGGATTTGAGATCTACGTCCTCTATGTGGTCAGCGAACTCTACTACAGGAGGCTGAAGAGAGAGGGGATTCTGGAGGAAGGGAGGCGAAGGCTCACCGAGAAGATAGAACTCCTCAAGAGAGAATTGAAGGGTTCGGATCCATCGACTCCTTTTGTCATGTTTGACTTCGGGCTGCGTCGGCGCTATTCCGGTTCATGGCAGAGGGAGGTCATCGGCACCCTCGTCAACGAACTGCCCGAGAACTTCAAGGGGACTTCGAATGTCTTTCTGGCTCGTGAGCTTGGCATCGCTCCCATCGGCACGATGGCGCACGAGTACATGCAGGCCTTTCAGGCCTTCGGCATCAGGCTGAGGGACTTTCAGAAAGCCTCCCTGGAGGCCTGGGTTCAAGAGTTTCGGGGCGACCTGGGCACCGCCCTGACGGACATCATCGGCATAGACGCCTTCCTCGCGGACTTCGACCTCTACTTCGCGAAGCTCTTCGACGGACTGCGTCACGACTCGGGCAACCCATACGAGTGGGGGGAGAAGGTCATCGCCCACTACAAAAAACTGGGTATCGATCCCAAGACGAAGCGGCTCGTGTTCTCCGACGGCCTCGACATCCCGCGGGCAATCGCCATATACAGGCACTTCCGCGGACGAATTCAGACCTCGTTCGGTATCGGCACGAACCTCACGAACGACACGCCGATACCGGCGCTGAATATAGTGATGAAGATGATAAAATGCAACGGGCAGCCAGTGGCTAAGATCTCCGACTCGGCCGGCAAGACGACTTGCGTGGACCCCACGTTCATGGCCTATCTGAGGCAGGTATTTGACAAGCACGAACGGCCGGATCAGGCATAGTCACAGCACTCCCCCGTCGGAGAGGAGCCCCGTGCTGAACACTGCCGAATGCCGAATCCGGTATTCGACGCGCAACGGTATGAATCAGAAAAGGGGTGACCGCAATGAAAATTCGCACTAAACTCTTCTTGCTGGCGGCTTTTGTAGTAGTCGTCCTGGTCGTTCTGGTGTCCACGATGTATGTGAGATCGTCGAGTGTATTGATCGATATATCGAACATCGAGGGGGCCTCTAAGGTGGAGGATGAGGCTTACGCCATAAACCTCTATTTCAGCGGGCTGAGAAACATCTGCGAGAAAGCGGCGCCCGGCGCGTTGAGGTTCTTCAACGAGGATGGGAGCATGCACGCGGACTCGATGAAATCACTGATGTCGCAGCTCTTCGAAGAACATAAGGAGAACAACGTGCTTGAGATCTACGTGGCGAGCGACACCTCCGGCGAATTCGTCTCCAGCGGCGGGTGGGTGCCCGACGAGAAGTACGATCCAAAGACCCGCCCCTGGTACATGGGCGCGAAGGCGGCAATGGATACGATAGTCACCGATCCTTATATCGACACTCAAACAAAAGACCTTGTCGTCACGGTTGCGACCCCCGTTTACGACGAAGAATCCGGCAAATTTTTCGGGGTGGTCGCGTCGGACATTTCCCTCTCTACGCTGTCCAAGAGAATTACCGATGTGCACGTAATGGGCGTCGGGTTTGGCATCCTGGTTGCCAAGGACGGAACCATTCTCGAACATCCAAACAAGGAATACATATTGACGGAAAACATTGCCAAGTCGAGCTCCAACATCACTCCCGAGCTGGCGGAAGTCGGGAAAAAGATGATTTCCGGAAGCGGCGGCTCCGGCGATTATGTGATGCGCGGCGACAGGCAGCACATGTTCTTCTATCCCACCGCCGCCGGCTACATCCCCGGAATAGTTGTCTCGCACAAACAGATCTCGGCCATAGTCGGCAGGATAACGCTCATCCTGATAGTGGCCGGCTCTTGCGCCCTGGTGCTGCTCGTGGTGGTTATGCTGCTCATGATACCGGCAATAGTCAATCCTATCCGCATGGTGGAAAACTCGCTCGGCCGGATCGCGTCCCTGGACCTAACCATAGACGAAGAGACCGCCATGCTTGAAAAGGGCGCGAGCATAGACACAGAAATAGGCTCGATGGTCACGTCTCTCAAGAACCTCCGGAAATCCTTCAACGATGTGATTACCAGCATGCAGCAAGACGTAACGAGGCTCACGCTGGCATCCGGCGACCTCGACGGTCTTGCCCGCAAGGCCACTTTAGAGGTCACGAGCGCTAAGGAGGCGATCCGCAACGTCGAAAATCTGTCCGGCAATGCGCTAGGGGCGATAAAGACGGCCGCCAAGTCCATAGACGAAGTGACTCAGGCCGCTACGATGACCGCCGCCTCCGCTACAAACGGCGCAGAGGCGTCCTTTAACACGTCCAAATTGAGCAGCGGCGTCGCCGGCATGGTGAACGAGTTCGTAAACGAACTTCAGAACATAGGCGGCGAAATCGTAAGGAACAACGAGGAGATGACATTGGTCGGCACGTCGGTGGAGTCGATCTCGGCGTTCATAACGACAATCGCGAACATAGCGAGCCAGACAAACCTTCTGGCCCTCAACGCCGCGATAGAGGCGGCCAGGGCGGGCGACGCAGGCCGCGGTTTTGCGGTCGTAGCCGAAGAGGTGCGAAAACTCGCGGAGGAGTCCAACATCGCGTCACGTCAGGTCAAGGAGCTCATTGAAAAGCTGCAGGCGGGAACGTCAAAGGCGATCCTCTCGGCGCACGAGTCCGCGAGCGGTATTTTAAAGATCGTCGAAAAGGCCGAGGAGTCACGAAAGAACTTGAAGGATACCCTTTTTGAGATCGACAAGGTCAACGAATCGGTACAGGCGATAGCGGCCGCCGCTCAACAGCAGGCCGCCTCCAGCAATGAAATCTCTGAAGCCGCCAATATCACGCGGAACAGCATCAGCGACCTGGCGGACGAAATATCGGCCGTAGGCAAGGCGGCCGCCGAGACCCTGGGCGTAGTCGAGAGCGTATCCATGGAGTCGAGCAACCTCTCAGACGTGGCCGTCGACATCGAAACGCTGATCAACAACTTCAAGGTGGACGGCGCACTTACGCAAAAGAGGCTCCACGCTCGCAGCTGACGTCTGAGTTCTCGTCCGTTCAAAACACTGATAAACGCCATAAGATCACTTGCGGGGCAGAGATTTTTTCGCTGCCCCGTGTGTTTGCTCATTTCGCCGTCAGCGTTTTGCGCGCGCAAAGGATTACGGGCGCGGGAAGTGACATATGAAACCATGTTCAAGGATTCCGACGTAACTCTAATAGTTCGAACTATGACACTCGATGCCTGCAAATCCTCACCTTACCTTATCCCTGTCTTCCGCTACTCCCTGCTCCACCCGGACGATGCAGCAATCGTCGCCGTCTAGGACGTTTTTGTCGTGAAAACAACGGTATCCCTTGCCATAAGCCTTGTATTTCATCTGGTCAATCCAGCAATATAACCTGCCGATGCGTCTGCCGTCCTCTCCCAGCTTCTGCCATGCAACAGCAAGCGGACATGATACTATCTTGCTGATCTTTCCATCGGGCTTATCCTCGGGCATCTCGATCGGAACGGCCTTCCAGCCTACAGACGGCAGGTCCTTTCCATACCTGTAGTTTGCGAGCGTGAGATCAAGTCCTTGTGCCTCAATCTTTTCTGTCGCGCTGTTTGCCGTCAATCTGCCGTATTCGTCGATAGCCTTCAGCGTTAAGCGCTTCGCCTCCTCTTCAGAGAACTCATCTTCCAGAGTCTTCACAAAGGAGTAATGAAGAAACGCAATCCGCTCTGCCATGATTAGAACGTTTTCAAGAGCTAGATCTCCGGATACCATCTCTTTATCCATTTTCTCATCCCCCCCAAAACTGGATTGTCTATTGTCATAACGATCTCCCGCCAAACGTCTTCGCGATCTTGTCAAAGAGGACACAGAGGCTGCGTGTAGCTCTTTTAAAATCTTCAACGTAGAAACGCTCGTTCGGAGAGTGAGATCTATTTTCGGGCCGACCCCATCCAAGGATCAGCATTGATGGAATCTTCAGGGAGTCCTTGATTTCGCTGATAATGTGAATTGTTCCACCGGAGCGGATGAAGACCGGTGACACGCCAAAACCCTCCTTTATGGCCTCCGCAGCAAGGCGGATATTTGGATCGTCGGTATCCGTAACGACCGGCGCAGCGCCGAACTGATACCGAATGTCGGCCCTCGCTCCGAACGGTAGATTTGCCGCAAAAAAATCTTCGAAGCACTTGAAGATCGCCTCGGGACGTTGATCCGGAACCAATCGTGCGCTGATCTTGGCAAATGCCTTTGCAGGGATCACGGTCTTTGAACCCTCTCCAGTGAAGCCTCCCCACATTCCGTTTATGTCGAGCGTCGGTCGCGCGCTCTTTCTAACGATCGCCGTATAACCGCGTTCTCCGACGAGCGAAGGCATGCCGAGATCTTCGGCAACGGCCGCTTCGTCGTACGGAATCTGTGCCATTAGCGTACGCTCGCACTCACCGAGAGGGCGCACGTCGTCGTAAAACCCAGGGACTGTGATTTTCCCGTCGGAATCCTTCATCTTTGCAAGCAGCTTAGACAGAACCTCCGCAGCGTTCATGGCGACACCTCCGAAGAGGCCGGAGTGCAGATCGTGAGCCATCGTCTGCAGATCGACTTCGAATGACGCGATACCACGAAACCCACAGGTTATAGCTGGGATGTCCTTCGATAACATGGAGCTGTCCGAGACGAAAAAGATGTCGCTGTGCAGGAGATCTTTATTCTCTCTGATAAAGCGTAACAAACTCTTGCTACCGATCTCTTCTTCTCCCTCGACCAAAAAGGTGATGTTCAACGGGATCGACCCGGTCACGCGCCTGTAGGTCTCCAGGGCTTTTACGTAGGTATATAACTGTCCCTTGTCGTCGTTGGCGCCTCTGGCAAATACAGCTCCGTCTCGAAACGTCGGTTCGAACGGAGAGCTCAACCACTCCTCCAACGGCGCCTCTGGCTGAACGTCATAATGACCGTAGATCAAAAGATTGGGAGCCGACACACTGTACTTGTGCCTAGCCACGACGATGGGCCAGCCCTCAGTGGGCAGTATATACCCGGTGAAACCAAGATCTCGCACCCTGCCCAAGAACCACTCCGCCGAGCGCGCCATTGCCTTTTCGCTGCCAGAATAGGCGCTGACGGCAGGAATACGGAGGAAATCGCACAACTCTTGTATATACCGGTCAAGAGAGCGGTCAATGTCCTTAAAATAATCTGTGTACGCTGAAACACCCATGCGCTCACCTTCCTAATTCGCACAAAACGCGAAATTGCGGCATTTGGAAAGGCTTGCCGTCCCGCGCTTTGTCCCTAGCGTACGTTCACCGTTTCGCCTCTTTTGCCGCCCATCCGTAGTGCCCGATCAACCTGTTCAGCGTCCAGTACTCCTGCGCGTTGTAGCAGAACGCGAAAGGCTTGAACTTATCGATCATGACCTTGTTCTCATCGTTCAGCACATCTTCGTCTGCATGGGTTGCAACGACTTCTGCGATGAAAATATCGTGGGAGCCAAGGGCGATGATATGCTTGGTGACGCATTCGATATTAACTGGGCACTCCTCGATCATGGGAACTTTGACGATCGATGCGGGGATCTTCGTCAGATTGCTAGCCTCCCACTTGTCAAGCTTGCTCGCGCTTATGATACCGCAGAGATCCGTCTCCTCCGTCAGATTCTCGCCAGGAATGTTGATGACAAACTCTCCTGTCTCTTTCAACATGGGATAGGAGTAGCGCGTATCGCGCACCGACATGTAGACCATCGGCGGTACGGCGTTAACGATGCCGCCATAAGAAATCGTGATAAGATTCGAATTACCCGCCTTGTCTGCGACTGTCGCAATAAAAGCCGGAATCGGGGAAACTGCAGCAATGGCACCAATATTCTTCTTAGCCATGACAACTACCTCCAGTATATACGTTTCTCTTACTTACACGGTACGTCATTGACAACCCACATGCGCGTTTTGGCCTGCCAGATCGCTATGCCTCCCATAAGTCCCCAACATGTCTCAGGGATACGCAGAAATGTGAAATACGCGCGATGTGGGGGTACTCCGAGCGCTTCCGTCAACAGCGGCGTAAGCGTGGCAGAAATGTCGTTGTTCGTCTTGTGCTCGATACCCACCATGCTTCGAATATCGACGAACACCATCGGGTCGGTCGAATTCCCCATCACGCCGTCAACGTGCTGCAACGTGACCATAACGGCATCTTCATTCTTGTGGGCCTGCTCGACCATCACTCTGGTCGCTCCGCTCAAGATCTTGTCTCTGGCGCTTTCGGAATATGATACATTTGTCTGAATGAGTACTATGGGCATTCTGGCATCTCCTCTTTATATTATATTTTATTACAAATACATTTGAATGGATTCAAATCCACGTTATACCTTTACAGTCCGTAAAGTGGTTCGAATTTCCGCCTGAGGTAATCAATGTAATGGCTTGCAGAGAGCGTCTCGCCTGAGAATTTGCGAAGGATTTCTGAAGCGGAGTAGAGCGCGCCGTATCTACGGATATTCTCGTTGTGCCACGCGTTGATCTCTCCAAATTCGCCGCAAGCTACCAGTTTCCAGAAATCAGTAACGGACTCTTGCAACGAGGCGAGGAAGTGTCCGTCATAGCAGTTTGCAAGCACGTAGTTCTGGTAATACCCAATCCATCCGCTGAACCACTGTACATCCTGCAATATACCTTCGGCATAATTTTGGGGACGAACTCCTAAATATTCATCATACTTGTCCGCCCACAAGCTCGGC
>JAISLO010000140.1 GCA_031290815.1 Synergistaceae bacterium
ATCGAGCGGGGCGAGCCGATTCCGTCCGTGACGGCGAAGTGGCTCTCGTTCATCGAGGATATGGAGGAGCGGAGCGAGGATGAGAGGCTCATGTACGTGAGCATGACGAGGGCTCAGGAACGCCTTATATGCTGCGGCACGAAGAAATCCGCCGATTCGGTCCCAAACCCCGAGGACGAGGATTGGATCGACCGCCTCACCGCGGCTTCAGATGAGAACGGCGCCATGTTCAGGACAATCGTCTTCAGCGATCCCATGACCGTGGGCGCGGATGATGAGAAAAAACATGAAGCACTACCTCGTCCGGCGGAGGAAGGGAACAAGCCGTTCCCCGCCGCCGCTGAGGGGACAAGACCCATCTGCGGGGGCCGAGGACGCGCCGCTGTCCGTCTCGCAAAGTTTTCAGCCTCGGCGTATTCGCTCCTCTCGTGGTGTCCGGTCGCCTACAGGAGACGCTACAGGCAGGGTTGGGGCATGAGGTGGGAGTCTCACGGAAGCGGAGTGTCCGGGGGAGCGGAACTCGGCTCGCTGGCACACTGGATTCTGACAAGGTGGGATTTCGACCGGTCGACGCTGTCGGATCACATTCCGCCGGTCGACTCGGGCACGACCGACGCGTCGTCCGGCGTCCTGAAGAAAATTCCGGCTTACCTCAGGGATGCGTTTCGCTCACCGGCGGACAGGGCGGCCCTTCGTTCGTGGCTGGAGGCGTTCTCGGCGACCGAAACCTGCGATGAACTCAGGGAATTGAAGTCTGAGGGCGTTTTAAGGCGGGAGATGAATTTTTCCGTGAAACTCGGCGGGACCGATCTGGCTGGCAGCATCGATCTGTACTGGGAGGATGCTGACGGGTGCCATGTGAGGGACTGGAAGATCACGCCGGAGGCGAGCGCTCCGTCGGAGCTCTATGTGGAACAGGTTCGCTTCTATTCCCTGGCGTGTCACATCGCCAGGCCCGGCATGAGGATCGACGCCGGATTGATATACCTGAGGCCGGACGACTCCGGGCTCGGCGGCGTCGGCCGCGAACACGCCGCGTTCGAGATTGACGATTGGGCTAAGCTCGCCTATGAGGTGTCCGAATCGTCGCGCATCGCCGTGACCGGGCCGTTCGAACCAAAAACGGAGCGATGCGGAGTCTGTCCATACTCTTCCTCCTGCCGGAGTTCCCGGATTCCTTCCCGGCAATAGAGATCCCCTATGCCATGACAAACGGATATTTCAGCCACTCGACGCACTGCGCGAGCCAGCCGGCGATATGCGGGGCCTGGGGCGCCAAGCCCAGAGCGTGATCTCCGCGCGGGTAGACGTGGAGTTCGGCCGGGACGCCCTCTTTGTTGAGGGCCTCGAAAAACGAGATCGAATTTCGCACCGGAACCAGGGGATCGGAGGCCGTATGCCATAGACCCGTCGGCGGCGTGCCGCGCGACTCGTGTTTGTCCGCCGAGAAGAAGTCGGCCGGCAGACCGTCCTTCAGCAGCTTTGCCATGATGCCGCCGTTGGCGCTGTTGGCGAGATATCCCGGAGCTATCAGCGGATATGAGAGTATCAGAGCGTCCGGTCTGTGAGACGAGTCCTCGCCGGGCACGACTGGAAAGATGTCCGCGTTCTTCCAGTGGACGCCAAGACAGGCGGCGATGTGACCGCCCGCGGAAAAACCGCATACGGCGACTCTGTTCTTTGGGAATCCGAACTCGCCGGAACGCTGGCGCAAGGTCCGCACGGCCCAGGCTAGCTCTTCGACGGGTCTTGCGCCAAGCGGAAGAGGTTCGACGCTGTAGTTCAAGACGAACGCCCTCAGTCCGAACTTCTGGAATGCGCGAGCCACCTGCATCCCCTCGCGCGCCGCTATTATCTCATATCCCCCTCCCGGGCACACTATCACTCCGGCCGAGTAGTTTTTTTCATTTCCATCCTCATATCCGAGCCAGGCGCTCCCGCCCGGCTGAACGATAGATTTTGGCATCTTCGACATTTAAAAATCCCTCCGCGGCGAAAAAATTAGGATTATGTCCTATGATTTTAGCATATACCTGAGGGTATATTTTTGCTGCTGTTTTCTTAATTTGAATCAAATGGAAATATGAGACGAAACTTGTCACTGCCAGGCGAGCAAAGATAAACCCCGCGCCCCCTGTTGCCGATAGAGGGCGCGGGCGATTGTTGATTATGGAACTGCCGGCTGGATTTATCCGGCGTTTGTCCGGCTAGCCCCTCTTACGGAGGACCGCTGCGGCGGCCGCAGCCAGCGCGAACACTCCTAAGCCGGCGTCACATCCGCCGCCGGAGCGGCGGTTATTTTTTGCCGAAGCATCGCCTGAGACATCCCAATCATCGTTGGGGAGCACCCAGGCGCCGTCCGGGAGATTCCAGACACCGTCAGTGCTGGTCCTGACCGGTACTGTCACAAGACGCTTGGAGCCGTCCGAAAGCGTGGCCGTAACGGGGATGTTGTACGTCTTGTTTACATTGGGCATGGGGTTTCCGGTGATGACGATATGGGAACCTTCGGCCTTCACCGTCACTTTCTGCGCCGCCAGATCTTTGATTACGGCATTGTTCGCGTCCACCGCGACTGACACGACATTTTTGCCAGGGACAGTTATCGCGAAGCCCAAGGTGACCTTTTTGCCGGCCGGTACTGTGGCTGCAGGCAGAGTCGGGCCCTCGGTGATCTCTTCATGGCCTCCGCCCGAACCGATCTCGGCAACCTTAGCCTCGAACGGTATGTTGATCGAAAGGAGGGACGGACCCCAGTAGGCGTACCCAGATGCGTCCGACTCGGGGCCGTCGCTCAGAATCGCGATCGGGCTGCCCACGGACCGCGTCAGGTATACCTTGAAAGTGTTTGCGTTCGGGCCCGTCGAGTCATTCGTCTTTATCGAGATGCCAGTAACCTCGCTGCCAGGGGTGTTATCGACGTCGCGCGTTATCCTGGCGGCTTTCGCGCCGCCCCAGAAGGAGTGCGCTTCGGCAGCGTAGTCGACTCCGCTCGAGTCACCGTCGATGTAGAGCGCACTCACGCCAGTTGCCGCAACATACTTTTTGCCCCACTTGCCGGCGTCGGCCGTGAAGTACGACGACTTTGCCGCCGCCGTTCCCCTGTCGAACGATACTGGCTCTCCATTGATGTCGAGGGCGGCGAGATCGAGGCTGATCACGTATGTGTCGTTGAGGAACCCGCCGTCACCAGCGCTGTCAAGATTTATCGACACCGCTTCGGGCAGATCACCTGTCGCGGTCTTGGTCAGGACTATCGTGTCCTCGTAGTTGAACGTGCTCTTATCTGGGTCGATCGTGGCGGAAGCACCGTCCATGGTCGTTATGTCCCATCCCGACTTCGGGCGGACTGACGGCGTGATCGCGCTGGCATTGTGCGACTTTCCGCTCACCTTGAACGCTATTTTTGTGCCGCTGCCCGGTTTCGCCCCGCCAGCCATGTAATACACGGGCGTCTCGATCGCATAGTCGCGTCTCGTGATGACTTCGCCGTTGTGATATTCGCCAAGGCCTGCCGTGCCGGGAACGGCTTCCGAAAATTTCGCAACGCTCGTGTCATCCGTTATTACGACCTTCGCCGAGGCGAAGGTATAACCCTCCGCCTGGACGTATCCCACCGGCCTTGCGCCGTCGTATTTATACTCGTCGTTTGACTTTACCCCGAGCCAGTATTCGTACTCCCCCTTGGGACCTTTGCCCGCGGGGCTGAAGATCAATTTGGGATCGGTAAGAATATCCGAGCCGTAGGACAAACCGGTGTCGCCTGGTGATGTCGAGCTGACGGACACGGCGGCCAGCCTCGTCACAGCGTTGTTCTTGTCCTTATCGAGCGCTACCGCGCTGCTGCTAGCGCCCTTATACCAGCCAAAGCCCTTGGAGGCCGCGAACAGCGTTTTTGAATCGGCGTTGATTCCGCCGATCGTCAGGGACACTGGCGTACCATTGGTCTCCGATCTGTCGGCTTTGTAAACGGCCGGATCGATGCTCAGAGCCGGAATGGGCTTGACGTCCAGCGTCAGCCGCACCAGGCTGTCTACGTCCGCAGATGCCGTGTTGTAATACTGAAACGCGAGAACAGCCTTATTGGAGCTGTCGGCGAGATTGTTGTTCTCAACCTTGAAGGTCACTTTCACCTCGTCGGCACCCTTATCCAGACTTTTCAGTTTCAAGATCTCTCCTGTGGAGTCGATCTCTGGATCGCCGCCGCTTCCCACATTCTTCCCCGGGGCGGAGAATTTCAGATCAGTGACGTTCTTCAGCTCTCCTTTGACGATCCGGATGCTGTCGTCGTCGCTGATCGCTTTGCTGAACTCAAATTTCAAGCCCACCGTAACTGTGGCGTCCTTTGCCGCGTTGGGCATGAAATATATGCTGGATGTGTAATCTTTGCCCGATCCGGAAATGGCCTTCGCGTTTTCTCCGGAAGAGGTTCCTATTTTGAGGCTGGTTATCTTATTGGCCGCAGACGCCGGTACATCGCCGGCTCCAAATATCAACATCACTGCCAGCAGAGCCAGCAGGCGTACACAGATCTTTTCTCTCATTTTAATCATTCGCATCGCTCGCTTTTCTCCTTACTTGTACGTTAAATAACCTGTCTGAACATCGGCCGCCGAGTGTTTTTCCTCCGAGGATCCCCCCTTTCTCGCAATTTGCGCCCACAGCCGAAGACTCTGCGCTGCAGGGACAAAGCCCATCCATAGGCCTGTGTGAGAGGTCGTCAATACCGCCTGTCTCGTTTCTGTCAATGGAAAAATTGAGAAAGGTTAACGCCCATACTCCACCGGAGTCAGGTTCGCTCCCCAAGGCATCCATCGCCGCGATGTTATATAGCAAAAGTCCAGTGTGTGTCAATCCTCAGGCCGCTGTCACACGGGTTCGGACATGCCTTGAAGATCATGCAGGGGAGTTCAAATTTATAAAAACAACCTCATCCAGATGTCCCGGAATACCGTTTCGCGCTCTCCCTTCGGAAGTTTGGCTCGGTGGTGATATCACTCGTCCACTCGCCCGACCCTCCCTACAAAAATGAATCATTGCGGACTGATAATTGTGATGATAAAATCTAAATATGAAACTTGAGCGCCGGAGAACAAAAAACTAGGAGGGGTGGCCATGGATATCCGCTTCGTCACTCGTAACGCGGAAACTTCGGACGCAATAAAGGATCTCATGGAGAAGAAGCTCGTCAAGATAGAGAAATTCTTCGACAAGATCTCGGACGTGCAGGTCGTGCTGGATTACAAGAGGGGCATGAACATCGTTGAGATCACAGCCAACGCAAACGGCCTTGTGATGAGGGGAGAGGATCACTCGCCGGATATGCGCAAGGCGTTCGACAAGGCGTTGAAGAACATAGAGCGCCAGGTCAAGCGCCACAAGGACTATCTGAAGGATCGCACGCACATAAAGACCCCGGACATTTCGTTCGACCTCCCAGCCGACATCTTCGGCGACAATCGGGACGAGGACGACGTGAGCTCGAAGGAGATAGTCAAGCGCAAGAGATTTCCGGTGACCGTGATGCTCCCAGCCGAGGCGACGCGTCAAATGGATCTGCTCGGACACAGCTTCTTCGTCTTCCGCAACGGCGAAAGCGGTGAATTCAACGTCGTTTACAGGCGAAACGACGGCGGCTACGGGCTTCTGGAGCCTCAGGAGTGAGCGTGACTGAGTCCATGCCGGGGAGGGCGGCTTCGGCCCCCTCCCCTAACTGTTTTACGGAGGCACTGAAGTCGCTCAACCCAAAACAGGCCGAGGCCGTAAAGTGGTGCGGCGGTCCCCAGCTGGTGCTAGCCGGCGCGGGAAGCGGAAAGACCAGGGTGCTGACCTCCAAGATAGCGTGGCTGATCAGCGAAATGCGCACGCCTCCGCATCGCATACTCGCCCTCACCTTTACAAACAAGGCGGCCCGTGAGATGCTGGAACGGGTTTACTCTCTGGTCGGCTCAGACCTCAAGGGCATGTCGGTATCGACCTTTCACTCGTTCGGCCTGAGGTTTCTCCATCGCAACACTCTAAAATTGGAGGCTATGGGCTATCCGCGATCGTTCGTCATCTTCGACCGGGGCGACTGCAGGAACGCGCTGAAACGCGCGGCGAGGGACCTCGGCATAGATATGAAGCAGAACGACATCGGATCTCTGGTGGATAGAATTTCGCGGGCGAAGGCCGGCTGCGATCCGGAATCCCTCGATGTGGACATCGACGAGCGGTGGCGGCCCCTTTACGAGGGATATCAGAGGGACTTGAAGCGCAACGGCGCGCTCGACTTCGACGACCTGATGATCCTGCCCCTGCATATACTGTCCACGGACGCTCAGGTACTCGAAAGGGAGAGGAACCGGCTTGACTGGGTGCTCGTCGACGAATATCAGGACGTCAACACGCCGCAGTATCTTCTGCTCAGGCTCCTGGCGAACTCTGGCCGTCTTATGGTCGTCGGCGACCCGGACCAGTCGATATACGGCTGGCGCGGGGCCGACATGTCGCTCATCATGCGCTTTGAGGATGATTTCCCTGGCGCAAGGGTGTTCATACTGGACCAGAACTACAGATCGACATCGAACATCCTGAGCGCGGCCAACTCCGTGATCCGGCACAACGACGGCAGGAGGGACAAAAACCTCTGGACGTCCTCCGATATGGGAGGCGCGGTGCGAGTCTTGATGGAGCGAAACGACAAGGAGGAATCGGCGTTTGTTGCGGACGAGATCGAGCGGCTCGTGAGCGATGGATACGGCTGCGGTGAGATGGCGATACTGTACAGGATGAACGCCCTGTCGAGGGGATACGAACAGGAACTGCTGGAGAGGGGAATACCCT
>JAISLO010000141.1 GCA_031290815.1 Synergistaceae bacterium
GAAGCACGATATTCTGCGCCCTTACGCCGCCAAGCCTCGCCGCTATATCCTCGGCGTTCAGCGAGATGAAATTCGGGACCTCCTCGCGGAGCTGCTCGGAGATCCGGTCGGGATAGACGGCGGATCCGCTCAGAACGGACAGTGGACGAATTTCATGGTCGTTTACCACCAGTGTTCCTCCGCGTTTCAGGTAAGCGAGCCACCGGACAGCTTCAACCTTTTCGAACGACACCAGTATGTCGGCCTCGCCGTCGCTTATCACTGGAGAATGTACTTTTTTGCCGAACCTGACGTGAGTGGACACGCTCCCGCCCCTCTGCGACATGCCGTGAATCTCGGACATCTTGACGTCGTGCCCGGCCCTCATGAGGCCCTCCGACAACACCCTCGACGCCAGTATCGTCCCCTGCCCTCCGACGCCAACCAGCAGGATGCTCCTCGTCTCGTCAGTCATCTATCTCACCAACCCTTGAAATCGCGCGCTTAGGACAGACCTGAGCGCACATCGAGCAGCCGTTGCACATAGCGCGCTCGATCTCTACCGCCGTGTCTTGTTTTGAAATCGCCGGGCAGCCTATCCTCATGCACATCCCGCACATCACGCATAGATCGGCTTCGACGGCGCAGAAGACACCGCTCCTCTTTTGGGCGACATCCTTTATCAGCGCGCACGGCCGCGTCGTGATGATCACGAATATATCCTCGGCGTCATAGGCCTCCCTGACGGCTCTCTCCGTCTCGGCGAGATCGTATGGGTCGACCGTCCTCACGTTCTCGGGCCTTACTCCGCATGCGACGCAAATGGATCTCAGGTCGATCTTGACGGTGGGATCGCCCTTGGCCGTGAGCCCCGTGCCAGGATTTTCCTGATGCCCAGTCATCGCCGTGATCCTGTTGTCCAATATGCAAAGGGCCATGCCGCTGCCGTTTACGACTGCGTCTATCAGGCCGGTTATGCCGGAGTGGAAGAAGGTGGAGTCTCCTATGACGCCGAATACCTTTTTAACCCCCTTCACGTCCGCCCCGTGTTCTGCGCCGCGATAAGCCCTTATGGCCTTTTCAAAGCCGATGCCAGTGGAAATGCCGGATCCCATGCAGATGGATGCGTCCCCAACCTCAAGCGGCGGCAGAACGCCAAGGGTATAACAGCCTATGTCGCTGCTCACCGCGATGTCCTTGTACTTTGACATCGCGAAGAAGATCCCCCTGTGGGAGCAGCCCGGACACAACACGGGAGGGCGCGGCGGCGGCACGGCTTCGACGGAGTGCGGACGCGCCTTCCGGGCTCCGGAGACGGCGCTTCTTATAATTCCGGAGTTGAGCTCTCCCATGGACGGCAGAACCGATCTTCCAATACATTCAATGCCGAGCTGTTTGACGAAGTTCTCTATATACGGCTCGTTCTCCTCGATCACGTAGACCGTCTCGACGCCCGACGCAAATCTCTCGATCAGTTTGTCCGGCAGCGGATACGTGAAGCCGAGCTTGAGCCACGAGACGGACTCCCCGAGATCTGAGAGCGCGTCCCGGGCATGTTGATAGGATATGCCGCTCGATATGACGCCTATCCCGCGGCCGGTACCCATCTCGATGCGGTTGTAGGGGCAGTTGTTGGAGAAATCGCGGAGGGATGCCTCCCGATCCTCAATCAGCCTGCGGCGGGCCATCGACATGGCTGGCATCATGACGCACTTCCTTCGATCCCTCTCATATGGTTTGACGGGAACCTCCCGTCTGTCCCCAAGGTTCACTATGGACTTGCTGTGGCAGATCCTCGTCGTGACCCTCAGCAGAACCGGCGCGTCGCGGCGCTCGGAGAGATCGAACGCTTCGATGACAAAATCCTTGCACTCCTGGCTGTCGGAGGGCTCGAACATAGGCGTCTTGGCGTGAAGTGCGTACCAGCGATTGTCCTGTTCGTTCTGAGAGCTGAACTGCCCGGGATCATCGGCGGTCACGACGACCAGCCCTCCCCTGGTTCCGATGTATGACATGGTAAAAAATGGGTCCGCCGCCACATTCAAGCCGACGTGCTTCATCGCGGCAATCGCCCGCGCCCCAGCGAGGGACGCGCCAGACGCCGCCTCCAATGCAACTTTCTCGTTGGTGGACCATTCGGAGTCTATTTCCCTATGCCGCGATATGTTCTCGAGTATCTCTGACGACGGAGTCCCAGGGTATGCGGTCGCGACGTGACACCCCGCCTCCCACGCTCCCTGGGCAATCGCCTCGTTTCCTGTCATCAACTTCCTCATGCCGATTCCTCCCGCTGTCTCGCTCACTCTTCAATTCGTTTCTTCCTCAAAAAGCTTCCCTGCAAAACGCATCAGAACCCTGTGGACCTTCGTACTGATCCGCCTGCGGGTGTGGGCTGAACCCACGATCATGATTTCGACGCGTCCGCCCTGCACGGATTACCACTGCGGTTTGACAGCCTCGAAGAGCATTATCTGAGTGCCAGACAATTCGCTTTTTACCTCCTTCAACTCGTTTCGAACGCTTGTCAGCTCCAATCTGACGTTTCTCAGGTCGTTCCAAACCCGCGACAATTCATCCCCTTCGCTTGGAACCCCTGATACTCCGCCGCCCGAGATTGCCGATCGTATTTCATTCATCCCATACGCCAGCAGCAGGACACAACAGACGGCCACGACGACGCCGGCGAAAAAGCGGCGGTCACCGTTCATCAATACCACGGCCTGGGGAACTGACCGAGGCTGAACGAATCGAGAATCTCCCGCCGCCTGGCGGTAATTGCCCAAAACTATGAAGATCGAGTTCAAAAGCAGGAATACCGCCGAAACCACCAGGATAACGATGTCCCTCCACTCCATGATTCCCGCATGTCCTGCCAGATCCACGGCAAAAAATACAGCGGCGCCGAGGTTAACTAAACCGAGAATGATCTTCAGCCATTTCAACTACGTATCGCCTCCATCGAGAGCATTTAGTATTTGTCCTGTGAACCTATGGTCACATCACACTTCACGCCGCCGGATGATTTTCATCCTTCGCGCCCCGTCGATCACAATACTTTACCGGCGTCGCAACAGCCCGTACAGACGACGCTATTATACTCCTATGCGCTCGCCGTTATAACCAATATCCAGCCAGTAACGACATTGCCGTGATGGCGGGATGCCGGTCATAAACACAGACAACAACACTAACTGGAGGACTTTCGAAGCACAGCCAGCTCTGTCAGAATTTCAGACATCCACTCGCGTTCACTGTCGATCTCCTTTTGAATTATCGAGATCCCATATTGCGACACCTCTTGCGACATGTGCTCCAACGACGCCTCCAGGGCGCGAGCGGCGACATACTCCGTCAGGCGCGCTTCCGACGGCAGAGGGCTTCTTGTTTTCAGAACTATGATGACTGAACCGGGCCTGTTTATCAGGTATGGGAGTATGAATTTGCAAGCCAGAAAGAACCCCTTTGCTCCGCTGTCCATAGCATCGTCCCAATCCCTCTCGTCGATGTCGAGCAGCATGTCGATATTGGTTTGCTCTGTCCTTGGACAATACTGGTATATCAGAGTATCGACGCCTCCGTATCTCTCAGCTGTATCGACGATCGAGATCGAGAGCTCTGAGGATGAGAATTTTTCTGCGGGAAAAATAAACTCAACAGGACCGGCCGAATTCTTCGCCCCGCTTTGATTGTTGGATTGCGCTCCAATCCCGTAGTCCATGAGGCAAACATTATAGCCTCTCTTTGAGAGCTCCAGGCAAAGATCACTGCATGCGGAGTCTGTTCCTCCAACCGCGAATGCGACTCTTGACAATTCATCCATATTGTAATCGTCCCCTCCGGAAGGCTGATTTATCTGCGTTCCCGATCTCTCTGCGAAGGCATCGCTTACCTGCAGCAATCAATCCCCGCAGACATTGGAATATTTTACAGGACAAAGGCGCTCTGTGCTGTATTCGATTTCGGACCTCAATTATATGCGTAGTAGTCCGTAACATCTAAAACCTTATAAAATATATTGGATAAAATCGTTCTGCACTTAGCTCAGGGCATATTTTTTATAAAGATTTAGATGTTACAACCTACTAGTTGCAGTTACTTCTGCAATCGATGCGAAAATTTGAAGGCTACTTTTCCAGTTTATCTGGGATAGGATGCTCCAACCCCATTGCAATATGCCCGTAAAAGTTCTAGAATAAGACGAATATTTTCATCGAACAAGGGGGGTGAGACCAAGTTGAAAAAACCCCGGGTTGACAAAGTTAGCCGGGGCCGAAATTCGGCGCTGTTGTTTCGGCATAACACGAGAATTGGCTTCACGATCCTCAAGAAAAAGACGCATCTTCCAGGCAGGTTCGCGCGAACAATACCAGTTATTAGTCGCGCGGATTTTATTTGTTCTGCATCATCCTCCGGCGTACTCCGCTGGGATTCATATATGTCCGCCATTCAATCGACGACGCTTCGACGGTGACCGCAGCTCCTGACCGCTAATAAACTCATCGCGCAATCACTTCACAAAGATTCGCCATCTATCTATCAAGGAGGTCTGCTGACCATGGTAAATCTTCCGGAGGAGTCGCTCATCGTTATCAAAAATCTCTGCAAGAGCTTCGACGATGACGCGGACATTCTGAACGGCATAAGCATAAATATAAAGAAGGGGGACCTCGTGTCGATAATAGGTCCCTCCGGTTGCGGCAAGTCGACTCTGCTCCGCTGCCTCAACTGCCTGGAGCTGATCGACTCCGGCTATCTGAGGGTCGGGAATGTGGAGCTAAGGAGGGACCGTCCGGACAAAAGGCCGGACGACGTCATGCTCGACGCGGCCCACAAAATACGCGGCGAGGTCGGCATGGTCTTCCAAGGATACAATAACCTGTTTCCTCACAAGACGGTCCTGCAGAACGTAATGCTTGCCCCAGTCGTGGTGAAGAAGATGAACGCGGAGGAGGCGCGCGAGACTGCGATGAAGCAGCTGAAAAAGGTAGGACTCGCGGAATACTCGAACAAATATCCATCGACCCTCTCGGGAGGCGAGAGCCAGCGGGCCGCGATAGCCCGCGCGCTCGCAATGAACCCCAAGGTCATGCTCTACGACGAGCCGACGTCGGCGCTCGACCCAGTGCTGGTCGGCGAGGTGCTGCAGGTCATGAAGGACCTGGATTCCGAAGGGATGACTCAGATAATAGTGACCCACGAGATGCAGTTCGCCAGGGACGCTTCGGATTACATTGTGTTCCTCGACAAGGGAGAGATAGTCGAGTGCGACGACGGGGACGCGCTCTTCGCCAATCCCAGGAGCCCGAGGACGAGAGAATTCCTGCGTCACTTCACCGGAATGGCGGTAGCGTGCTGATGGGCCCGCTCAATTCGGAGAAGCCGGCCTCCCGCTCATGGATCTCGGCGCTTTTGTGCGCTCTCGTCCTGCAGGCGTGCGCCGCCTCGTTCGCGTACGCCGCGGCCGAGGACGGATATAACGTGCTCCGCTGGGGAGGCGACTCGGAGGGGGGATTTCCTTTCATGTTCCCCAATCCCAAGAACCACGACGAGCTGATCGGGTTCGAGGTCGACATAGTCGACGAGCTCGCCAGGCATCTGGGCAAGAAGACCGTTTACGTCAACAACGCCTGGGATAACCTCATACCGGGCCTGACCCGCGGATTGTACGACATGGCGATAAACGGGCTCGAAGTCACGCCTGAACACGAGGAGGCGGTCAACTTCTCGATCCCGTACTACAAGACGTTCCTGCAGCTCGCCGTCCGCAAGGAGAACAACGACATATCCGATCTCGAGAGCTGCCGAGGCAAGATCGTCGGCACGCTGAAGGAGAGTTATGCCCAGATGGTGCTGGAGGAGCTGGGCGACGTCGAGATACGCACGTATATCGTCGAGGCCAACACGTACGAGGATCTGCAGAACGGACGCATCGACGCTGCTCTGTTTGACTCTCCGATAGCGATATACTCGGCGGGGTTCAACCCGGAGATAAAGTTCGTCGGCCCTCCCATCGGGGAGATCACATACGCGATAGCCGTGACCAAGGAGAACGGCGCCCTGCTCCGCGACATAAACGAGGCGCTGGTTCAGCTACGCGACAGCGGAAAGCTGCGCGAGATATACGACAGGTGGAACCTCTGGAGCCCGTTGATGGCCGCGGAATTCAACGATTACAGCCCGCGCGCCGTCGAGATGACGCGGTATAACGAATGGGCGGAGGCTCACCGCCCGGAGATCACGCTCTCGGCAAGGCTCAAACGGTACGCCGGATTCCTGCCCGATTTCGCCAGGGCTGCTGTCATAACAATGGAAGTCTCCATCACGGCGATGCTCATAGCCATACTGCTCGGGCTCGCCCTGGCCATAACGCGGGTCTTCGCCCCCAAGTGGGCCGCTCTGAGCGCCGCGGCCTTCGTAGAGTTCATGAGGGGCACTCCGGTGCTGATACAGCTCTTCTTCATATTCTACGGGCTGCCGAACGTAGGGATCAAGCTGTCTCCGTTCTGGGCCGGCGCGGTCGGCCTGGGCCTCAACTACGCCGCTTACGAGGCCGAGATATACAGGGCGGGGCTATTCGCGATACCCAGCACGCAGTGGGAGGCGGCGCTCGCTCTGGGAATGACTCGCCTGCAGGCCATGCGAGAGGTCATACTTCCACAGGCCATGAGGGTCGTGATCCCGCCGATAACGAACGATTTCATCTCACTCCTGAAGGACTCTTCCCTGGTGTCGATAATCACTATGGTGGATCTGACGAAAGCGTACGGCCAGCTCGCGGCGACGTACTACGATTACTTCGGCCCGGGGATCATGGTGGCGTTCATATATCTCCTGATCGGCCTTCCGTTCGTGAAGTTCTCACGCTACGCCGAGCGCAGGCTCGCGGAACAGGACAAGGGCGGAAAACGCGGGCATGATAACAACTTCTACAGGATGAGCGCCAGATGGCGCTAACGGCGCGCGCGATGCCAAAGAATTTTATCGAATTGAAGGATGGAGGGCGGAGTCCCTCAGCCGGTACTGAAATTTTGCATGTACCGCATAGAAATAAACATGCCGTCACTGGTGGCATCGATCGGCTGATCTGCCCTTGACTATCGTGGAAAATGTTAAAAATCATTTATTGCATAGTGTTGCAAACTCAATCGTGAAAATATAAGGTTCGAAATCTGAAGGAATGCGCGGCAGTTCCGGCAGTGAAGTTTTTATGCCAAGCGTCCCAAGGTAAAACAGATTATGTGCTCAAAAGCGGTTCCCGCATCTCTTTATTTTTATAGTAACAAATTTTGATGCGTTTGCCCTGGACGCTCCGAGCCGGAGCTTGACTTCCGATGTTATTTACAGTATTCTGCTTCGCGGAATATCATGAAGGTATTCGAGCGCCACGAAGGCTGCGTCAGGCCCGCTGAAGCGGGGGGCAGTGTTCGTGGTTTGTTTTTTGAATGACAACGACGGACGCGAACATAAAAAGACCTGAGGAGATGATTGAATTGCGCAAAATTATGTGCTCTGCTGTTGCTCTGTTAATCATGTTCGCCGCCAGCGCCTCGGCTCACGAACTGATAATAAAGCCGACGAAAATGACCACGGAAAAAGGCGAGGTCCTGCCGGTGGAGCTCCAGTCCACACATGTGTTCATAGTGAAAGAGGAGATGGAGGACATATCCTTCATAAAGGCCGGGATTTACAGGGACGGCAAGTTGGAGGAGTCCAAACTGACCGGCAACGAGCCGGAACTTTGCATCGACTTCTCGGTCGAGATCAAAGACGACGGCTCGTCGCTGATCGCTGCGAACAAAATAGGCGACATATGGTCGGTTACGAACGAGGGCGGAAAGCCCGGCCCCAGAAAGAAGCACGAGGATCAGGGGCTCAAGGTCGTAAGGAGCACTCTGACCGACAAGTTTGCCAAGGCGATAGTGAACTCGTCCGAGGGCGACAAGAATTTTTCCACGGTGATCGGGCAGGAGCTCGAGATCGTGCCTGTGACAAACCCGGCCAACGCCGCTGTCGGCGGATACTTCCAGGTTAAAATCCTCTTCAAGGGAGAGCCTGCTTCGCTTCCGGTATGGGCGACTTATGACGGATTCTGCGGGGAGTATCAGAACACATACGCATACTACACGGAGTCGGGGTCGGACGGAGTGGCGAACATCAAGATCACGTCGCCAGGGCTGTGGATCGTCAGGTCCTCCATCGACCGAGAGCCCGGGGTCGAGGGAGAGTATGACTCGAGATCGATTCGCTCCATCCTGACGTTCCAGGTAAAATAGGAAGGTAAATGATCCGCCGCAGCGTAATATCCCTGATCGCAGCTCTTATCCTGGGATACTCGGCCGCCGCGCATCCCGGGGCGGCCTTTGGCCACGGCTCCGGCTACAGGCAGTCGAAAATCGACGCTGTCGCCCTGGAGTTCTATTACTCCACCGGCGAGGCCATGGCCTATCAGGAGACTAAGGTCTACTCGCCAGGTGGGGAGGGGATCGCGTATCAGTCCGGCAGAACGGACGAGTTCGGGAGATACTCCTTTGTCCCAGCGACGGAAGGGGAGTGGCGCGTCGAGGTCAAGGACGACGAGGGGCACAGGGCCGAGGCGCTGATTCCCATCACAGCCGAGTTCATGGAAGGGGCGTCGGATGGGACCGCCGTTCCGGTACAGTCCTCACTGCCGCAGGGGGCGGATTTATTTGTGCGGGCTCTGCTGGGCGTCAGCCTGATATTCAACGCCGCCGCTTTCGTCCGTCTCAAGAGAAGCGGAGCTAAGGGGGAGGAGGCGGCGGGATGCACATCAGCGAAGGGTTTCTGACGCTTCCGTCTCTGGCGGTCGGTTGGGCTGCGGCGGCGGCTGGCGTCTCCGTTGGCCTGAAGAGGATCGATCCGGACGGAATTGTCAAGGTCGCTATGGCGTCGTCGGTCTTCTTCCTCGCGTCTCTCATAAACGTCAGGATTCCTCCGGCCTCCACCCACCTATCACTCATAGGGCCCATCGGGCTGCTCCTGGGGTGGAGCGTATTCCCAGCCATATTCACCGCGCTTCTTCTCCAGGCGGTCCTCTTCCAGTTTGGAGGGCTCGCCGTGCTCGGGGTGAACACCTCGACCATGGCGGCGTCGGCGTTGTGCGCGCATCTTTTGTTCGGGAGGGCTGTTCGGGGGAGGAGCGCGGCGCTGTCCGCCGCCGCGTCGTTCGCGGCCGGCGCGATGGCGGTCGTGATGGGCGCGGCATTGGTCGGGATCTGGCTTGCCGCGTCCGATCCTAAGATGCTCGCGTCGGCCTATGCCATATTCATCGCTCACATTCCGCTAGCCGTAATAGAAGGGATTGCCGCGCTGTTCATGACCTCGTTCCTGAGGCGCTCATACCCTGATATCCTGAACGCCGCAGGGCTGAGATGACCCAGTTATATCCAGATGCCGGCGCCGCTCCGGGCGCACGTTCACGCCTCGACTCGTTCGACCCGAGATGCCGCTTGATATGCGCCGTCATTGCGTCCGTTGCCTTAGCCTCCCTTCAAGATGTGACGACGCTCGCAATAGCGAGCGTCCTGCCCGCCGCGCTCCTGTTCGCCGACGTCGGGAGTGGTTCGCGTGTCCCGTGGAGGGCTATGGGCGGCGTCAATCGCGCCGGGGCTGTCATCTGGCTCTTGCTGCCTTTCACGTATCCAGGGGAGCGCGTGTTCGGCGTTCTTTCCGCCGACGGGCTCCGAATGGCGCTCCTCACCATGTGGAGGCTCAACCTCATGTCCGCCGTCCTGATACGGCTGGTGACGTCAATGGGGGTTCCAAGGATAACCGATGCGCTCGGCAGGCTGGGGGTTCCGCTCAAACTGAGGATGCTGGTGCTGCTCTCCGTGCGGTATATTTTTCTGCTCGCGGACAGGGCGGAGTCCATGTGGAGAGCGGTGAGCCTTCGATCGCCCGGCATCTCGGGGCTGTATGCGTGCAAGTGCCTTGCCTGCGTGGTTGGGACGCTTTTGATCCGCAGCTCTGACAGGGCGGAGCGATCCGCCCTTGCCATGAGCCTCAGAGGCGGGATATCCGGCTTCTCTCAGGAACGGGATACGGTTTGGAAGCCGCGGGACTCCATGCTCTGCGCGGTCTTTCTCCTCTACATGGCGTGCCTTGCGGCACTCTCGTCCAGCGCGGTCTTGATTGCATAGATGGTCGCAGTGCCGTATTTGCTCGAAGTTCGCGATCTGAGCTACAGTTACCCGGACGGGACCCCTGCGCTCGACCGGGTCTCGATAAGTCTGCCTGACGACGCCAGGCTCGCCGTGGTGGGAGCTAACGGATCTGGAAAATCGACCCTTCTCATGGCAATCTCGGGTTGTTTTAAAGCGGGAGGCGGTGATATCCTTATCAGAGGGGACGCCGTCGGCCATGACCTCCCTAGGCTCAGGGGATTGACGGGCCTTGTGTTTCAAGACCCGGACGATCAGCTCTTCATGCCCAGCGTCCTGGAGGACGTTGCGTTTGGGCTGATCTCGGGGGGAGCCGATATAAAGTCAGCTTACGACGCGGCAATGTCCTGTCTCGAATCCCTTGGGGCCGGACATCTCGCGGAACGCCCGCCGCATCGCCTCTCCGGGGGGGAAAGGCGGATAGCGGCTCTTGCCGGTATAATGGTGATGAGGCCTGAGATATTTCTCCTGGACGAGCCGACGTCGTCGCTCGATCCCAGGGCCCGCCGCGAGGTGATTCGAACGCTTGCCGAACTGAGCGAACCGATAATAATGGCGACCCACGATCTGGACGCGGCAAGCCGAATCTGCAAAACAGCCGTCGTCCTCCAAGGCGGGAGAGTTGCAGCGAGCGGGCCGGCCACGGACATCCTCTCGGACCTGAGCGGGCTCGAACAGTACGGGTTATAGAAGAGATGGTATAATGACAATGCATAGGTAGCCTAACAAGAAGACTCCCGAAGAAATAGCAACTTACCTGGTGCTTTCTTGTTACAGGGTTGTTTCTGCGTGAATTATCGCGCAATGCTACATTTTAGTTGCGTGGGGGTCTGCTTATGACAATGGCTGTGCGCATTAAGGAATTGAGAGAGTGATTAAGCCTAAGCCAGGAGGAACTTGCTGAAAGGATAGATACTAACCTGACAATTTCACGCTTTTTTTGGCACGAAATTATGCCATTGAGAGTCCAGGAATTATGACCTCAAACCACAGCTAAAAAAAGTCAAAATCTCTCTGGCCTGTTGCTATAACAGGTGTTAAACTATGTTTATGGTCACAAAATT
>JAISLO010000142.1 GCA_031290815.1 Synergistaceae bacterium
GTTTTTGCGGAGCCTGCGCGACAATTTACCGCATTGAGGGAGACCGCGAGCTAAAGGCCTGTCTCGCGTGTCAGACGACAGTGGAGGATAAAATGTACGTGGCGACCCTGCCGTTTTTCCCTCTGATCAAAGAAATTTACAACATAGAGGAGATCAAACCGGCGGAACAGATCATGATGCAGCTCTATCCGGAAATTTACAGCTGCGTCGGGTGCAACGCCTGCACAAAAGCCTGCACTCAGGAGCTGCGCGTCATGCAGTATATAGCGTACGCGCAGCGGGGCGAATACGCGAAATGCGCGGAGGAGTCGTTCGACTGCGTCATGTGCGGCGTTTGTTCGTCCAGATGCCCGGCTGGAATCTCCCATCCGCAGGTCGGAGTGCTTGCGCGCAGGTTGACCGCCAAGTATATAGCGTCGCCTGCCGAACATCTTCTCAGCCGCGTCAAAGAGATAACTAGCGGGGATTTCGACAAACTGATAGACGATTTCATGCAAAAGCCGATGGCTGAGTTGCAGGATCTTTACAACAAACGAGAAATAGAGGCGTAAGGAGGCGGCTGTGATGTATACACCTGAGATGTTCGAGTCGATCAAGAAGGTCGAGGCGACTAGGGAATCGCGCATAGGCGCTGATTTGCGCAGGATGACGGCCGACGAGAAAGAAAAGCTGCTGAACGAATACCATCCGGACCGCAAAAAAGACGCCTTCACGACCCTGAAGATCGGCCCGAACAAAGGAGAAAAGGTGCCTTTGGAGCTGGCGGCCCTTCTCGAGGGCAACAGCAGGGTAAAAGATTTGAACTTGGATCTGGACGACATAGACTACGACGTCGACGTTCTGGTAATAGGCGGAGGCGGCTCCGGTTCGTCCGCCGCGATCGAGGCGCATGAAAACGGAGCTAATGTCATGATCGTCACAAAGCTGAGGCTGGGCGACGCGAACACGATGATGGCGGAGGGCGGGATACAGGCGGCTGACAAACCAAACGACTCCCCTCTTATCCACTATCTGGACGCGTTCGGCGGCGGACACTTCGACGCTCAGCCGGATCTGCTCCGAAAGCTGGTGATGGATGGTCCGGGCGCCGTCAAGTGGCTCAACGAACTTGGGGTGCTGTTCGATAAAGAAAAGGACGGCACGATGATTACGATCCATGGGGGAGGCACGTCGCGCAAACGCATGCACGCCGCGGCGGACTACTCCGGAGCCGAAATCATGAGGACCCTGCGCGACGAAGTTTTCAACCGCCGCATTTCGGTGGTCGACTTCACGGCCGCCATAGAACTCCTGTTGGATGAAAACGGCAGCGCGGCAGGCGCGATTCTCCAGAATATGGAGACGGGCGAGCACTTCGTCGCGCGCGCTAAGACAGTCATCATCGCGACTGGAGGAGCCGGACGCATGCATTATCAGGGTTTCCCGACATCCAACCACTACGGCGCCACGGCGGACGGGCTGGTGCTTGGGTATCGCGCCGGGGCGAAGCTGCTCTATCAGGACTCGTTGCAGTATCACCCCACGGGAGTCGCGTATCCTCCCCAGATATTCGGAGCTCTGGTGACGGAGAAGACTCGCTCGATAGGCGCTCAGATCCTCAACGTGGACGGCGAGGCTTTCATGAACCCGCTGGAGACGAGAGACGTATGCGCCTCGTCGATCATACGCGAGTGCTCCACGCGCGGCAAGGGCGTGCCCACTCCGGAGGGGTACGGAGTATGGCTGGATACCCCGCTGGTCGAGCTGGTCTACGGAAAGGGCACCATCGAGAAACGCATCCCAGGCATGATGCGCATGTATGGAAAGTACGACATAGATATACGTGTCGTTCCAATGCTTGTATATCCGACTCTGCACTACCAGAACGGCGGGCTGCGGATAAGGGTGGATGGCAGGACCGCGGACATAAACAACCTTTACGTCGCTGGAGAGGCTGTCGGCGGAATCCACGGAACAAACCGCCTGATGGGCAACTCTCTGCTGGACATAATAGTGTTCGGGAGAAACGCCGGCAAAAACGCGTCGGAGGCAAGCAAGAGCATCCCGACACCCGGCAGGCTGAACCTTAAACATGTTGAGCGATACACGAAAGAGTTGAAGGACGCGGGGATCAAGAGCGACGTCTTTTCCCCGAAACTTTTGCCTATGTACACGCATAGAAAAAGGTGACCGCCTAAGGAGGAACCCGTTTTGAAGGAAATAACCGCCGTCAGCATCACGGAAAAAATACGCGACATGTGCATCGAGGCAAATTATCTGCTGCCGCCGGATGTGTCGGAGTGCATCCGTTCCTGTCACAAGACGGAGCCGTGGGCGCCAGCGCGCGATACTCTCGGCAAATTGATCGAGAACATGGATATCGCCAAGGACGAAAAAATGCCGCTTTGCCAGGACACCGGCATTGCCTGCGTCTTCCTGGAGCTGGGTCAGGAGGTCCATATCACCGGAGGCGGCCTCTGCGAAGCCGTGAACGAGGGGGTCAGGCGCGGATACTCGGAGGGATACCTGCGCAAATCGGTCGTCGGAGATCCCCTGCGCCGCAAGAATACCGGCGACAACACGCCGGCGATCATCACGGCGGACATCGTGCCGGGGGATAACCTCGTCATTACCGTGGCGCCCAAAGGATTCGGCTCCGAGAACATGAGCCGCCTCGTCATGCTTCCGCCAGCGGCCGGAGAGAAGGGCGTGAAGGATTTTGTGATCGAGACGGTGCGTCTGGCGGGACCCAACCCCTGTCCTCCAATAGTGATAGGGGTGGGAATCGGAGGATCCTTCGACAGGGTGGCGCTGCTGGCCAAAAAGGCGCTCATGCGCCCCGTGAACCAGCGTCATCCGGACAAATATTACAGCGACATGGAAGCGGAACTGCTGGAAAAAGTCAACGAACTTGGCATAGGGCCTCAAGGTTTCGGAGGCAGGACCACAGCGCTGGGGCTCAATATTGAAACACATCCGACGCATATAGCGGGACTGCCGGTGGCCGTCAATATCAATTGTCACGTCACACGGCACGTGAAAGCGACATTGTAAGAGGAGGAACATCTAATGTCCGCTCGGCACACGCAAAAAATAACGACACCAATATCCAAAGAGGTTGCCGCGTCTCTGAGAGCCGGGGATACCGTCCTTTTGAACGGCATAGTGTATACGGCGAGGGACGCCGCTCATGCCAGGCTCGTCGAACTCCTGAACAAGGGCGAAAAGCTCCCCATAGATATTCAGGATGCCGTCATCTACTACGTTGGGCCGACGCCGGCGAAACCGGGACAAGTCATAGGGTCGGCCGGCCCGACGACGAGCTATCGGATGGACGCGTACGCTCCGCGCCTGATAGAACTCGGACTGCGCGGGATGATAGGCAAAGGCAAGCGTTCGCAGGATGTAATCGACAGCATGAAGCGCTGCACAGCCGTGTACTTCGGCGCGATAGGCGGGGCT
>JAISLO010000143.1 GCA_031290815.1 Synergistaceae bacterium
ACGAACTTCATCTTGCCAATCCGCCCTCTGAATCTCAACAGGGTCGCCTCTGTGCGAAGCTGATCTCCGGGAACGACCGGTTTCCTGAACTTAGCCTCATATATCGTCGTGAGAAAAGCGCTACCAGAATCGCCCTCGGGGACGTTATTCTCCCTTCGCGCTATCGCCATCATCACGCTTCCAACCTGCCCCATAGACTCTAGTATCAATACGCCTGGCATTACTGGTTCTTCGGGAAAGTGTCCCTGGAAGAACGGCTCGTTCACGGTGACATTCTTGTAACCGACTATTTTTTTCTCCTCTCCGGCTGTATCGACCTCCACTATGCGATCGACCATAAGAAAGGGATACCTGTGCGGAAGGCACTTTCTTATCATCTTTACGTCGTAAACTCCCTTTGTCCTCGCTTCTCTGCCGCTTTGAGCCACTGACCTTACCTCCCTCTGTCCGCCGCCTGACGAACCATACGAATGAGCCGATCCATGAGTTTCAGGTGAAGCTTGTGCCCTCCTCGGACACACGTGTAACGCGCTTTGGGGACGATGCCCAAGAGCGCCAGGTCGCCAAGCATATCCAGCGTCTTATGGGCTGCGCACTCGCGTTCCACCCTGTAGCCGACGCGGTTCAGCGGGCCGTCGGCCCCTATTATGGTCACGTTTTCGAAATCGCCTCCAAGCCCCAGGCCGGAGGAGCGCAGCGCGTCGACCTCTGATTGCAGGACAAACGTCCGAGCCGGCGCTATCTCGTTAATATACGTCTCGCCATCGAGAATTACGTCCTTCATCTCAGTGCCGATCCCAGTTCCGGGATAGTCTATAATATAAGTGATCCTCGCCCGGTCCGACGGCACCGCTGTTATGGACGAGCCTTCAATATCGACGCAGACCGGCGCCGACAGCGAGAAGCAACGTTTTGGCTCGTCCTTTTCAGCAAGCCCGATCTCCAAGATGCGGGCTGCAAAAGGCATGGCGCTGCCGTCCATTATGGGGATCTCCGGCCCAAAGGGCTCGATAAGCACGTCATCCAGGCCAACGCCAACGATGGCCGACAGGAGATGTTCCACTGTCCGAACCGTCCGTCCCCCCGGAAACGTTATCGCAGTGTTCCTGCGAGCTTCCAGGTGTTCCGCCTCTGTAATGCGATAGCGTCTGCCGCCGAATCCAAAGCAGATTCCTCTCTCCTCCGCAAGCGGTGAAATCCGCACGGAGGTATTTTCTCCAGTATGTATGCCGACACCCTCGAAAAGGGCGCTGCCGGCGATTGTGCATCTGTTAGCAGTCAACCTTCAACTTCCTCCAGTTCCAGTATCCTTGATTAATTTTTCCATTTTTTTCAGCCTCTCCAGTATTTCAGGCACCCTCCGCAGCGAGGCCTGGAACCTGGTCTCCTCGGAATGGCTCCTCGCGGGGAAACCCGAAATCGTAGCGCCATCCCTTATATCCTTCGTCACCCCGGCTCTCCCGGCAACCGTGACCTCGTTCCCAACGATCACGTGATCGGCTACTCCAGCCTGACCGGCCACGACCGAGGATCTGCAGATTTTCACGCTTCCCCCTATCGCGACGCACCCTACAATCACGCAATCTTCCCCGATATCGCAGTTATGAGCTATGTGTACGAGGCTGCCCACCTTGGTTCCGCGCCGGATCCGGGTCACTCCGAACGTGGCCCTGTCGATGGTGCTGTTAGACGCGATCTCTACATCATCCTCTATTATAACGCTTCCCACCTGCGGAATTTTCATGTTTTTTCCATCGTTTCCGCGCACGTATCCAAAGCCGTCATCCCCGATCACGACTCCCGAGTGAACGCAGACCCCTCTTCCGAGCCTCGTAAAGTCATGAATCACCACGGATGCCGATATCCTGCATCGGTCTCCAATCTCGACCCCCATGCCTACGAAGACATTGGCCTGCAGGACAACCCCCGTGCCTATAACAGCCCCCTCCGATACCACGCATCCAGGGCCTATCGTCGACCCCTCTCCAATCGAAGCCCTTTCGTGTATGACAGCCCGGGGGCTTATTCCGATTTCGCCGGCGACGCGCCTGTCGAAGAGCGGCAGCAGCTTGATCAGCGATTCCTTTGGATGCGGGAGTTCAATTCCGTCGCGGCCCGATATCAGGCCCACATCCGAGAGCACCGGCACGCTTGGAGGAATCCCAGCAATCAGCCTCTTCTCCCATACCACGCATAACATGTCGTCTCTCGGATCATCCGGGGCGCAGACCCCGCATATACGCCTCGTTCCGTTGCCTATGAGCGTGCCGCCTGTGAGACGGGCGGCGTCGCCAAGGGTCATAGGGTTCATCTCACACTCGCCTCCGTCGGCCTCGGCAATGACGTCACAGATTCACCAGGCCTCTCACATACCACGATTCGGAGTACCTCGAGTCATAGTTCAACTCGATGGACATGAAATCGTTAAACTTGTATCCGAGCGCTCCGTTCGTATGTCCGTCCAAACTGTAACGAATCCACGCATATGGCTTGCGAGGCCTCGCCTCCACCGACGCCTTGATCCACCAAGCATCATCCAGGTCGCTCCATTCGCCCCCAAACCATATATTTCGCGACGGAGCCCACCGGACTCCGAACCGCGACTCCGGATCCCAGTCGTTGAGGGACACTATGAACTCGCCGTACAACTCGACCTCCCAGCCGCTGAGCGGGAGCGTGCGCCTGCCGAAGTGCAGTCCCGCCTCCGGATACCTGTCCTCCGCTCCGCTGTAGACCGCGAACCATACCCACGCCGCGTATCTCCTGCTCTCAAGGTCTATGTCCAGCTCGGACACTATCCCGGTTTTGACTGTCACATCCGGCACGGCCCGCGCCTCCTCCACCAAATTTTCGCCGTTCAGTATCTCTCTGCCAAGCGAGGCAAAGTCCTCGCTGTGAATGTCCAGCCACGGCACCGGAATCCCTATGACAGGCGCAAAGCCCTTGAGAAGATCATCGCGCATGTTGGAGTGGAGCAGAACTGGGATGGAAGTCGAGTTTATCCTCGGCGTGACGGCTAAGGTCAGGGGCTGCTCAGGGGTGAAGGACACATCTATCGTGACGCTGTCATCGGCATCCCTTCGAACAATGAGCGATGTCCGCCAGCCGGGCAGCCTCGATCGACAGA
>JAISLO010000144.1 GCA_031290815.1 Synergistaceae bacterium
TGGTGACGAACGATAATTTAGCGGCGTTTTCTCCGCGAAAGACGCGGAAAGCGCGGGGCGTCAGCTTAGCGAGCGCCAGGACAAAAAAAGACGAAAACGATATGATCTGTATTATCTGAGCCAGGAAACGGAACTTCGTCCACCACGGGAAACGGCCCAGGGATATGCCGACGTAACCGGCATCCGCGATATGAAAGAGAGCGCCGCTCGATTCGATCGGAACACCGCGGATCAACGAACCGAGTGCGGCCAGGATGAAAGTCAGCACAGGGAAGAATTGCATCGCAAGCAGAATGGCGACTCCGCAGGTCTCAGCGGTCGGGTTCTCGTCCCTTTGAGACATGAGCGGGCCGGCTGGCGACGCCCAGATCATGAGCAGGGGAACGGCCAGCGAGCCAGCCACAAATGTGTATTTCCCGCCCAGTTTGATCTCGTACATCGCGCGTGCGACCAAAAACGAGCAGATGAACGCGCAGACGACGGCGAGGGCGGCGACCGTCACTCGGTATGTCCGCCTCTTGCCGAGCAGCGGCAGTATCGAGAGAGCCATGATGAATGGGTAGTAGTCGAAATTGGTGAAGGACGCAAAAAAACAGAATGACATATACGCGATGACATAGGCCGCGGCCGCCGCGTTCACATAGCTGTAACGGAATGACAGCGCGCACAGCCCTGCGCAGAGCGCGTACATGGAACAGTATATATATGAGTGATAGTCCGTGGCGCCAAACCAGGGGAGCGCGGCGAGTATCAGGAAAAAGACTCCGCTCGTGATCGCGAGTGGGGTCGTCACCCTGGGAGAGACAGGCTCATCCATCGCCGCGCTCTTTTCTTCAGGCTCATCGGGAGGCACGATAATGTCATAGATCGACTTCACCCTGCCGGTAAATAATGTCTCGGTCTTCGTAAAGCCAGACGCCGCCTCAGGCGTTTTATCAGCGCCGCGAACGGGTCTCAGCGGCGCCGGCTGAGGCGTCTCTGGCGCGGAGGGCGGAGGGACAATCACGTTAGGCGGCGGCGCGGCATTCCTCTGCGGCTCGATCTCCGGGCTTTTGACCGTCGCAGCAGAGCCCTGAGCGCACCATGGACACGAAGCATGCTGCTCGTCGTCGTAAAAATGTCCGTTGGAACAACGGATTAAGGGCATGGTTTGTTACGACCTTTCGTAAGGTATTTCGTCTACTTTACGTTCTTGAGTACACAAAGTTCCGTAGCCATACATATATAAATCCCGAGCTTGACAGGCATCTTTAAAATTTATTTTTGGCTAACTGGTGTAAATATACCCTTCTGGTGTCCCCCATTGTTTTAAAAATTCTTCATATGTTTTTGTGATTATCTCACCATCCTTAGAACGACTGCCTCCATTCCCTTCAGAAACGGATATATATTTCACTCCATCTTTTACAAATACTTCTTCAATAAAAGCAACGTGTCCCTCTCCTTTTTGTCCACCTTTGCCAAAAACCGCTACGCTGTTTGATTGAATTTTCGTCACATCCCTTGAGGTAGATAAACCATTATCTTCTGCTTGATTTAACCAATCACCTCCATTGCCAGTCAAACCAGTTAATTCAACTCCTGCTTTTTCCATTGCCCTACCATATGCGTAGAAAGTACAGTTCATTCTTCCAGTTTTTATTCTTACCGTCGTCCCATCTTTTTCTATATCATAGTCATACTCTCGATAAGGAAGTGGATTTTTGCCCTTTCCCCCACCAGGCATGATTTCTGTAGGATTCGGATTTTTGGGCTCTATGCTGTAATAATTATCGGACGATAAATCAGCGGGCGTTGTCGCTCCTACAGATGAGCCTTGAGACGAATTTGTCCAGTCCGCATTCCCCGATTGCGCATTTCCTCCCGGGAGATTCTTCGTCCAATTTGCAATCTCCTGGTCGGTCCAGTCGTAGTTGTCGGCGGCGTAGTCGATTTTCTCAGTGTACTGTGATATCTTTTCGTACAGTGCCTCGTGCTTCTTCTTCATATCAAGCAGCCTTAGGGTCAGAAGCTCTGGCAGCGTACCGCTGAAATATGGCGTCATACCGTTTGCTATACGTTCCATCTCGCTGTGGCTCGACTGAATTTCTCCGGCCTTAGCGAGAATGTTTTTCGCGTTGCCGTGCATTGCCTCTGTTATGGCAAGTATCTTAGGCATGGTAATCACTCTCCCTAAAGATAAGTGTAGCTGTCTACTGTTTTCCCGTCTCTGTTTTTAAAATGTTCCCAATCAACTGTGGTCCTGCGCCCGTCGGGATGACTGCCCATGTTGCTTTCCGACAGCGTGACTCGCATAGGCTGATTGTTGCTGTCATATTCGACCGATTCAATAAAAACATCGTGACGGTTGCCGTTTGAGTCGAGAAACTTGGCGATGCTGTTAGCCCGAATCTCTGATTGGCCTTGATTCCCACCCGTCCACTCAGTCATTTGATTGGCTTCCATGGCCCTGGCGCGGGCATAGTAGACGCAATTCATACGCTCTTTCCCGTTATAGATCAAAGTTCTTGCTATGCCCGAAAAGTTCTGGGTGTAAAACTTGGAATCCATATTCTGCGCCGCTAGGTTTGGATTACCAGGTGAAGTCAGAGATGTGGGCGTGGTCTCACGCGAGGAATCAGCCGCTGCTACCCCGGCAAAATTTGCATTCTCGAATCCCCAGGTTTTTACAAGCTGCGAGGCCAGGCCGGATTCCCTGTTTTTCGTGGTCTCTTCCCAGCCGTTGACGCGCATGATACCGCTCTGCAGGCTTTTGGAATAGCCGTTCGTCTCACTGATGCGGGCATTGGTGGTCTTTTGTACTTTCTTTATATCATTGTTGAGACTGACGCACAGAGCAAAGGCCACGAGCCCGCTGTCAAGGCCAACGCTTACTTTTTGCAGGCTGGCTTTAGCGTCGTCTAAGGACCTGGAGACATCTCCAAGATCCTTAGTCAATTCCTGAAAGTACGCGGGGTCAAAAGTTATAATTTCCGCCATGATTTTTGCCTCCCCTACCCGACGCTTTTCAAAGAAGCGCCCATTGCCTTGTCAGCCGCTTCGAAATTTATCACGGACATTTTCATCATATCGGCATACAGGGACAGCGCTCGGTTGAACTCGGCGATCTCCCGCCGTGTCCGAACAAACGCCGCGTCGAACTCCCTCTGCGCTTCGGAATCCCACACGGTAGAGAGGAATTGAACCTGCCTGCTGACCTCGTCCATGGCGGCGTCCTGATTTGCGATGAGCCGTTTGATGGTGTCGATATCGCCGAGGATGTTATTCGGTCTGATGCTCGTTATAGCCATTTATCCCTTTCCTCCCGATGAGAAGTTTCTGATCTGAGCCTGTGTCTCCCTTTCCGCCCTATCGAATGCCGCGATAACCTCTTCCATCTTTCTCGCGATGCGCTCGCACTCCTCCGCCTGGCTGTCAGCGGACTTGGCAAGCCCGGCATAACGCTCTGTGAAAATGTTAGCCGACTCCCCGGCCCAGCGCGAAGAATCGACGCCCCGTTTGCAGACTCCGGCCGCCGTCCTGAAGCTCGCGGCAGCGTTTCTGAGATAAGTGATGTCCCTTTGCATCTCCTCTCTGTGGATAAAAATTTTAGTGAGCGTATTTTTCAGATCGCTGAGGCCCATCTGCCACCCTCCTTACGTCTCGTCATCGCGGGCGGAAACACCCGAAGGCGCTTCCGCCGCTTCGCTCCAGGCTCAGATCGCCATCTTCGACTTGAGCTCCTGATCCGTCTGTTCCATGCGGTTTGCTGTGTCGTCCATCAGCTTCGCGAACGTGTCGATGTCCGTGCCGAACTTCTCGAACGATGCCTTGTTCCCCTCGAAGGTCGCGAGGAAGGCGCTCTGCGCCTCGCCCGTCCACTCAGAAACGAGGTTGTGAACAAGCGAATCCATGCTGCCGTACGTCTGCCGATGCGTGTCATTGTACTTGCGGAGAGCGTTGGCTTGGGTACGCAGCGATTCAGGTGTTACCTTGATGTTTGCCATTTCGAATCACCTCCTTCCATGTCGTTGGTCCTTTATGCAGCCGTCTCTTACGTTGAACCCGCGACGAAACCACGCGGCGCTCGAACGTGTGCTCTATCGGTTTCGTTCCGCCATCAGCCGCGCCCCGTCGAACGCGCCGACGCTTGCCAGAGTTTCGCTGTCGGTCAGCATCCGCCCCCTGTAAAGTAGCGAACACGCGTGCCAGTCCTGAAATTCCTTTCCGCCCAACATTTTCAGTATCTCCAGGAGCTTTTCTTTCATATCCGAGAATGTCAGCCGGGAGGGAATTTCAAGATCAGCCTCGAACCTCCCAGATGCAACCGTCACGATGAAACTGTCGGGCATGGGGTTCTCAGGCATTCTTCCGGTCTCTTTCTTCGGCGGTCTCGGGGATGAATCTCGCCAATTTCACACGCCGCGTTTCGCCGCCGCGCAAGATTCGGGCCTCGTGCTCAGAGAGTCGGATGTCGTTCCCTCTCCCGCTGTAAATTTCACCGAATACCCGATGATCGGCAAGCCGTCCGCCGACAGCCACGGCTCTGTCTTTTTCAAGACAGCGGATAAACGGTTCTACGCACTTGTCTTTAAATTCAATAAGGCCAGCAATATTACCGGTAATGTAGGTGTAAATGCCGAAATCACCTCCGTCGCGTATCAGATCCGTCAGAGCGTCTACCCTGTCGTCGGAAATATCCCTGAACGCCGCGATGAAGTCATCAATGCACAGCACGATCCGAGGCAGGTCGGTATCATCGCGGTGAACTCGTCTGTGATGCTCGTCCAGGAGCTCGGATACCATCGCATCCAGGGACATGCCGTCATGAGCCGCCGTCAATCTGCCGCTGCCCAGCAGATATTCGATCTCCGAACCCTTCTCATAGAGATAGACGGCCGTTTTTTCGTCATCCAGCAGGCCGCGGACAATCCGGCTGAGGAGGTTGGTTTTTCCGCTTTTAGGCGCACCCGAAATCACGCAGCCGTTCATATCGGCGAAGACAAAATCGTATGGACCGGAGGTCTCTTTCTCGATGCCGATCTGAACATATTCCTTCGCGACGGCGAGGGACTCTGGGTCGATCTCCTCGATCACGTCGTACACGACGGGCATCTCTCCGCTCCACGCCGCGCTCATGGCGTCGCACAGACCGCGTATATCCTCGACGTTCTCCGCCGCCAGCGCAGTTTGAAATTCCAACGGGCCTTTTACAAATCCGCGCCCCGGAAGTTTCGTCGGCTCCTGTCTGCCGTCACCGCCGACGAGTCCGCGGTATTCAGATCTGTCGGTCAGTTGGAGAGCAATAGAGACATTGATATGTTGTGCGATTTTGTACATGAAACTGCCTTGGTTGCTAGCCGTGAGGATGAGACAAATTCCAAGAGTCCTCCCTTCCATCGCGATATTCGTCAGGGAGTCCGCGAGGTCTGAGCACTTGTTGTACAGCGTGGCCATGTTATCGACGGCTACGAGGACCACCGGCAGGCTTGTCCCGGACACTCCAGCGTAATCCTTCCAAGACTTCGCTCCCTGCTCCGCGAACTGCCGTTTGCGGGCGGCCAGTTCCGAAAGGAGATATTCCTCCGCTTTTTTCACCCTTTCGGCGTCGTTCTCGTCAGCCACGAGAAGCGTATGAGGCAGGCGCTCGAAAAGCTTCAGTCCCCACGTCCCAAAGTCGAGCACGAGGAACCTAACCTGGTCAGGCGTGTATGACAGCGCGGCCGAAAGGAGCGCCGTCTGGAGGAACGTCGTCTTGCCCGATGAAGGCGCTCCGTACAGGGCGTAATGTCCGTTTTTGATGAAATCGAGAAAGAGCGGAGACTGGGCCTGGTTCCCAGGGTCGTCGATAATGCCGGCAACAACTGAGAGTCCCTCGCCGCGTGCCTGCCACGAGCCGTTAACAAAAGCCGCGCGTCCGGCGATAAGTGAGGACAGAAGAATTTTCTCCGGCAGGGGACGCGTCCACACTGGACGCGCGCGCAAACCGCCTTCGCGCCTGGCTGTCTCGCTGATATACTCGG
This sequence comes from Synergistaceae bacterium, assembly GCA_031290815.1. Classification (GTDB taxonomy): domain Bacteria; phylum Synergistota; class Synergistia; order Synergistales; family Synergistaceae; genus JAIRWR01. The sequence continues at coordinate 6,003 of JAISLO010000144.1, forward strand.
CGACAGCGTGACTCTCGGTGTCATCGACGAAGCTGTCATTGCCGTTTTTCAGCCTGATGCTTCTCTCGTATACCTCAGGTAGTATTCTTTCACCGCTCTCCTCCACGACATAAATCTTAGAGGACGGACCCCTCTGTCCCGACACTGGATTATAGGGTGCCGCGCTGTAAAATGTCTGCACCAGCTCGTAAATTTCGCCGGACCTGATCCATGCGCGCCCAGGAGTCATCTTACCTATGGCGGCCGCATCAGCGGTTCCGAGCGCTTCTCGGCTCTCCGCTGCGCCGCTCGTCCTCAGGACGATTCTGAAGTTGAGGTTCGACTCTACCTGACCCTTGACTACGCCGCTCGGAGACTGCATTGTCAGAGTCAGATATATGCCCAGACTCCGGCCCGTTCGCGCAACGGAGATGAACTGGTCGGACAATTCAGGAAACTGTGTATGCATTTCGGCGAATTCGTCGATAACTATGAGCAGGTACGCCATTGACTCTGAAACCTTGCCAGCGTGAAACGCCTCCTGATAGCTCTGGATGTTCTTTACTCCAGCGCTCGAAAAAACGTGCTGACGGCGTTTCAATTCACCGTCTAGGGAACGCAGCGCACGTATGATAACGGACGCTTCGCTCAGGTTGCTCACTGTCCCTGCAATGTGAGGCAGTTCCTTCAGCGCGCCAGCCAACCCGTCACCCTTGAAATCGATAAGGAAAAAGTTCACGTCGAGGGGTGAAAATGAGAGTGCCATAGACAAAAGCCACGTGGTTAGCGCCTCGCTCTTGCCTGAACCAGTCGTGCCGGCAACAAGGCCGTGAGGACCCATTTTTTTCTCATGAACGTCGAAGTAGAAGGGATCTCCGTTCTCCCTCACGCCAATTCGCGCAGCCAGGCTTTTTGTCGGACGGCTTTCCCTCCAGAGCTTCGGCGCGTCGATTTCCTCCACTCTGCGAACTCCCCACCCTTCGAAAAAAGTGAGACCCGTCGGCATATTTGCTCCGCGAGAAGATTGCAGGCGGATGGGAGCGAGCGCCCTGGCGAAAGCGTCCAGCATGTCGGTAAACACACGGTCCAGCGTGAATGGAACGGACACTCCGTGACCCGTTCTGAGCGAACCGGACGAACCACACTCCACAATGCTCTGACATTCACCCGGAAGCAGTCCGATGTCCCCGTAGGCATAGACCGCCGTCATGCCGAGCACCTCTGATTCCGGCAGAAGTTCCTCTCCGCAGGCCTCTGTGAGTTCCTTGTCGGCCAGCATGAGGAAATAAAAGGGAGAGGCGGATTTTCGTTTCAAGTTGTTTTCCTGCGCCGTCTCAAACCTTCTGCGCCGAAGCGTCTCGGCAATATCCTTCAGCATTAAGTGAGCTCTAGCCCGCGAATTCGTCACAAAGCGCTCCGTCCGGTCAGCGTTCCAGACATGGGGAAGCCAGCGCACCCACGCCCACTCGTTTTTCTCGTCCTCCGGATAGACACAGACGATCTTCACGTCCTCGTACGAATGGTGCACCGCCACATTCATCAAAACTACACGAGCTGTTTGCCTCACACTGTTGCGGTCCCCTGAAAAGCCCGTGACCGTCGACGAAAGAAACGAGTGAACGACAGGGACGGCCGTCAGTTCTCTGTGCTTTTCCTTGAGTCTGCGGGCTTCGTTTAGAAGCGGATTTTCCTCCAGAGTGAGTTGTTCCTGCGGGATCTTGATCTCCACATTGGAAGAGGTCTTTCCCGTTCCAAGGCGGACCGCTAGGAAGTCCTCGTCACCGAAGTAACGTTCCCACAAACGGCGGGCACGTTCTTCCGCTATGGCGACACATTCAAATGGGCCGGGATTGGGAGTGACCAGCGCCAATAGATGTTTCGTCTCTGCGGCGGTGATTTCGCAGTCTTTTTCCCTCAGGTGCGCATCGTATTTTTCGTTAGCCAAGCGCTTCGCGCCGAGCCACTTTTTCATTTGCAACCTGTGATTTACGACCGACACGAGAATACCGGCGCAGGACATCGGAACGGTGTAGTACAGCATCATCCTGCTCTTCATCATTGTCGAGACAGTCAACATCACGAGAATCATCATCACCGGGGGCAGGAGCGCCGAGAACCACGATGTGGACGGTTTGGAGCCGATATTCGGAGGAGCCATCACTTCGACTTCTCCACAGACAGCCTCTTGTCTGAGCCTTGGAGATCGTTGAAAAAAAGGATAAGGAGAGTCTCCGCCCCATCCAGAGACGGCGTGTTCCTCCATGACGACATGGAACTTCTTCGAGACGACGGTTGAACCGGCTGTGTTCAGGAAGCGCAGGGCGTTTCTCATCAGGACCAGTTCCCATCCGCCGATGAAGATTAGCGAACCTTCAGTCAGGGCGGCGGAGCGGACTAAACGCCCGTTTACGAATGTTCCGTTTCGGCTGTCGCAGTCATCAATGCTCCAATTCTGGCCATCGAAACAGAGCACAGCATGATTAGACGACACCTGCCGCGCGTCCAGACAAATATCGCTCTCGGCGGAGCGCCCCAGGGTGACGAGCTCTCCGGCACGGCAGTGAAGAGAAACCGTGCCGAAGAAGTCGCAGCGCTTCGCGTAGGCGGACATATACAGCCCTTTGGTTACGATCGCAGTCTCTCCGGCGGACAACACCCAGTTGGAAGAGCTCTCTCTGCCGACTCGCATGGGGGTGAGGGATGACGCGTGAACGCCCGTCCCGGATGCCGATAACCGAAGATGAGATGGGGCCAATCCGCGGCGTCCGATTCGGAGCGTGTCGTTCTCGCCGGAACCGACTGTCGCCTCTCTGCCGCTCGGCAATTCCAGCTCGGTTATCCCGTTGTCCAAGTAGAAGAAGAGCCGGTAGATCAACTACTTTCCTCTTTTCTTCGCCGCTTTGTTTTTGTTCGCAGGGCTGTCGCCCAGTTTTGCTTTTTCATCGATCGCGGGCTGGTAGTTCTCGTTGATCGACAGGGCGTGATCGAACCACTTTTCCGCTTCCTTGGCGCTTCCCAGCCTCACAGCGCACACGCCGGCCCAGTACGCCGAAAGATAATTGCAGTTAAAGTCGGTCGCGAGCTTGGAGAACACCTCGAAGGCATCCTTGTACTTCTTCTGAGTGTAAAGTTTGTATGCCCCTCTGTGTTGAATGCCGATCGCGTTTTTCTCAGCGGAGGTAAGCGGATAAATTTCAATGAGTTTCGCGTCGGTCGTGGTGTTCATGTCCACGCCGTCAACCTCGTTCCATCCAAACGCGCCCCCTCCGGCGGGACGTGAAGCGGCAGCCGGCCGCTTCGGCGGCACATCTTCCGCTTCCTCTTCGAGCAGCTCGTCCTCGGCAGATCCGGCGCCAGCGGCAGGCGAGGCAGGCGCGCCGCCTGCGGCCGGAGAGGCGGAACCGCCGCCCAAAAGCTGGGAGGCTGTCTCATCATACGCCCTTTGCCTCGGACGTTCGTTGGGGAATACTTTCCGGTCGACATAGTCCTTCGACTCCTTGGCCGAAATGGGCTCTATTCTGTCGCCGCGCTGAATGTTGCCAGCCTTGCCTCCGGAAGCGGCGACTTCACAGTTGCTGAAGCCGCTCTGAACATCGACGACCTTTACGACAGCAAGCGGGAACCTGTCCCTGCCGAGAGACTCGCCGTCCATGTCGAATACCTCCGGCCCATCGACGTAGATCAAAAAGATGTCGCCCTTTTTGACGCCTGATTTCGCTCCGCGTGAGATGCGCACTGATTTGCCGCTGGCGGACAGGACGTGGGCGTATTCCCCGCCCAGTTCCTCGAGTATTTTATTCCCCAGGCGGACTACGGCCGCTTCGATGGCGCGGGCTTTGATTCCGCCGAACGAGGTCTCCATCGCGCTTCCATACGACGTGACGAGCCCTGACGACGATTCCTTAGACGTTCCTTCCTCCGACAGTGACAGAACGGTCTCGCCGGTCGTGACGTCGACGACGCGCATATCGATCGTCGCCTTCGCCTCATGACTGCCGACTGCGATTCCTCCCACGTTCCCGAAGATCGGGATCGCTCCCGCGGATGCCTTCTCGGCTAGTTCCGTCACAGAGCCGAAGAGCATATACTGACAGCCCGCCTGACGGCCGATCTCGATGGCCATACCAGGATCGACGAGTCCGGAAGCGCCGAACTTGATCTCCGCCCCGATCGACATCAACCGCTCCCGTTCGATCACGGCTATGGTCTTCGCGTTCGTGAGATAGCGCGTAAAAATATCCCGGATGGCGTCGGCCTGTTGATCGGTGACACCGTCGGCCTTGCTGACGAAATCCATCACACCGATAGTAACAACTTCGTCAGCCGCCAGCGCGGCCGTCCCCAAAGACGCCAGAATTAAAAAAACAGCTATGAACCCACACCGTTTTAGTTTCATTTATGCTTCTCCTCCTTAAAATAGTTTAGTGATCATTCAGCCAGGAAACTTCAGTCCTCCAATTCGGCCCCCTTGAGCGATTCCACGTGTTTTCTTACGGAGTCACGCGTTGCAGTGGCGAGAATGCCGCCATACGAGGCGCCTCCGAACCCTCCGAACTGGGACAGGATGCCCGAGGCCTCACGCTTGGCCTTGCCCTCCTCCGCCGACGCGTATACGATCTCCCCCGTCTCGTTGTCGATGATGCGGATGTCGAGCGTCACGTATGCCGTTTTACCGGCCGCCGCGCCGCCGATGATCCCCGGGATGTATATCGCGCCGCCCTTAGCGTTGTAGTCATACACCGTGATCGCCCCGGTCATGCTGTAACGGGCACCCTTGAGCTGCCCAACCTTTGGGGCCGTCGATTCATCCATCAGGCCCGACATCGCGAGCTTCTGCTCCTGAGCGATATAATCGAGCTTCTCCCTCTCCAGGATGTTGAATATCTTGGCCTTCGACAGCTCCGTGATCATCATGTCCGTGATCGCTGCCGCCGGCGCCTCCGCGTCATCCCCGGCCTTGTTGTCGAAAACGCGGACGGAGAGCGTCGGCGCGGCATGAGCCGCGGCCGCGATCGATGAGAATAGAACCAGCAACAGAAAAACTGATGCGCGTTTCACGGTCGTCATAGCATCTTCCCCGCGGCCAGCCTGGCGGCCTCCTCGACCGCCAGCCGGGCTGCCTCTTCCTCCGTG
>JAISLO010000145.1 GCA_031290815.1 Synergistaceae bacterium
GCAAGAGGTGCGCAATCGAAGGAGAGATTTGCGGAGAGCATGGAGAAAGGCCGGCTGCTCACGCTGAACGACCAGATAGCACACATGTTCCCGACGCCGCGGGCCACGGACGGAGACAAAGGGGCGAGATCGCCGGAGGGAGCCATGAAAGAACTCGCGCGCGGGCATGGAGCGGATCTGGGCTCCAGCGTCCTGATTTTTCCGACGCCCACCATACGGGGGAATTACAACCGGAAGGGCGCATCCGGGCACTCAGGGGACGGCCTGGCGACGGCTGCGAGGATGTATCCGACGCAGACCTGCAACGACAGCAAAAACAACAACCCGCCCTCCCAGCGGACGGAAAACGGCAGACACTCGGATCAACTCAACGTGGCAGCCGGGGGAGCGCTGAACCCCTCGTGGGTGGAGTGGCTTATGGGACTCCCTCTTGGATGGACGGATATTGGCTGAACGAACCAGACATACCGCGTACCGCCTCGGGAATAAAAAATCGAGTGGCGCGACTGCGGGCTTTGGGCAACGCCGTAGTCCCGGCTCAGATTTACCCGATCTTTCGTGCTATCGCTGATATAGAGAGGGGTTGATTATGTCATGGAACGCTGGCAGTTGACGCAAATGCAGAGGCTTCCGTTGGAGAAAAAGATAGACGAATCCATCCGGCTCATACTCGAATGGCACGGGCATTGGGCCGGCCTGATATACGTCTCTTTTAGCGGGGGCCTGGATTCAAGTCTGCTCTTGCACTTGGCGAGGCAGGCATATCCTGATATTCCTGCCGTTTTTGCCGATACGGGCCTGGAATACCCTGAAATCCGGGAATTTGTCGGAACACACCGCCTCGTCGAGACGGTCAGGCCGAAGATGAGTTTCAGGGAGGTCTTAGAAAAATACGGCTATCCCGTCGTGTCCAAGGAACAAGCGAAATATATCGAAGAGATCCGGCATTCCAAGAGCGAAAAGCTGATAAACCTGCGCCTCAACGGGGGAATGCTGCCCAACGGGAAAGCCGGGCGATTTGGAAAACTCAGCGAGAAGTGGAAATTCCTTATCGACGCGCCTTTCAAAATCTCGGCGAAATGCTGCGACATGATCAAGAAAGCTCCGCTTATCGCTTATGAGCGGCGGAGCGGCAGATGGCCAATGACGGGTGAAATGGCCGCGGAAAGCAGGCGACGGACTACAAACTGCCTAATGTACGGCTTTAACGGTTTCGCACGCAAGCGTCCCAAATCGCTTCCGTTGGGTTTTTGGACGAAACAGGACGCGCTTCGGTATATCAAGGAGTTCTCCGTCCCTTACTGCTCACTTTACGGCGAAATTTCGGAAGAGAGCGGAAAACTGCGGGCGACAGGCTTGCCGGGCACAGGATGCGTTTATTGCATGTTCGGAGTCCACCTGGAAAAAAACGAGAACAAATTTGTTCGCCTGAAACGCACCCATCCCCATCTCTGGGAATACTGCATATACACCCTTGGGCTTGGAAAAGTGCTCGACTACATCGGAGTGCCTTACTCAAGCGTCCGCAAAGAGACAAAGCCATGCGGACTTGCTTAAAGACTGGAGGAACTGAAAATGTTGGACAAAGACAAAGCGGTCGAGATCATTGAAAGAATAAGAACGAAACATGGGCTGAAGATCCACGAGGTGACGGCGCTTGCCGTCATCCTGTTCGCCTCGGATGGGACAGGCGAGTGCAGCATAACGGTCGGAGATATCGCCGAACTGTGCGGGCGCAGCAAGAGCAGCGTCAGACGCGCTATCCGGTCTCTGGAGGAGAAAGGGCTTTTAATACGCGAAGAGCAATATTACGAGGACGAGGAAAACGCCAGAGCGCCGAACAAATACACCCTTCGGATCGGAGGGTGAACGGCATGACAGCCCAGGAACAGCCTCAGAAGGTCGGAGTCAGGAAGAAAAGATGGATCGTCTGCTTCGAGCACTCGATCCTCGACCTTGACTTATCCATCTACGAGAAGATGGTCTACATCGTCCTCTGCTCTCACGCCAAAAAGGACGGCCCAGCATTTCCCAGCGTGATGACGATAGCTCAAGAAGCGAGCTGCTCGCGGACTAAGGTCTTCGAGGCTCTGAATACGCTTGAGGAGCGTGGCATCATCACTAGGGAGAACCGGATATTCCCAAAGAGAGGCCAGACTTCGAACCTCTACGAAATAGAGGACATCGAGCCCCGTCCGCAGGACGGACCGGGGACAGAGAATCCCCCTTCGCCGTCCGTACCACGGACGCCAGTGTCCGTCACACGTACGGGAGTAGTACGCCACGCGGACGCCCATTTAGATGTACTTGAACAAGATCTTTCTAACAGGGTAATAGAACATCCCCCCTTACCCCCCCAGGGGGAGGACACGCAAATCCCAATCCCGGTGACCGAACCTGAAGAGCAAAAACCAGAACCGATGACACAAGGACAGAAGCCAGAGGCTAAGGAACCGGAGCAAATGACTCAAGATCCGGAACCAGGTGCTGAGGACCCGGCGAAAATACCTCAAGATCCGGCGCCAGAAGTGAGGGAGCCGGAGCCAAAACCAAACGAACATGAATCAAGGGCAAGAGAATCAGACCCAATGACACAATGGGAAGAGGAAGGGGCAAAACAGACCGCAAAACAGCCTCTTGAGCCTCAAGGTCTCATCGAGGCGATAATCGCCGCATACAACAAAATCCTGCCGGAACTGCCAACGGCTGGCAAACCCACGTCCTCTCGGGAACGGGCGGTAAAGCGAAGGGTCTGGGAGGACGGCGAACGGGGCGAACTGCGCTGGTGGGAGAGGTATTTCTCCAAAGTCAGGGAGTTTCCCTGGCTTATGGGCAATAACCCCAGCAACTGGAGGGCGTGTTTTGACTGGCTCGTCGGAGAGCGTGGGATGCTCAAGGTTCTTGAGGGAGGCTTCGGGCGTTCGTCGCCGACGAATACCGGAAATGAACTCTGGAACGAAGCGGAATACGAAGTGCAGAGAAGATTCACGGACGAAAACGGAGTCGTCGATGTCAGGGCGCTTTTTAACTATCTCGACGGAATTGAAACAGCCTGAACCGATAAGCAGCATCTTGACCAGCCTGTCCGGCTCCCTCGAACGGTTTTCGAGGATGTCGGAGGAGATACGCGCCGGGCTGGAATTGATAAAGAGCTGCCCGGCTCCATGTGCTGATGGCACTGTGACGATTCTGACGCCATCGGGCGTGAGCCGCCGTTTGCCCTGTCCTGCGCGCAACCCGGACTGCCCTTATGGAATCCGGCTGGGAAGGGAACTGAGCGCTTACATCGCCAGAATCATGATCAGGATCGGAGTGCCAAGGCGTCACGTCGAGAACTTTGACAAGCGCCGGGAATCATACGCGGTCTCGGAGGGAGGGAAATGGCCGTTTCGCGGATTTCTCCTGTTCTGCGGCAAGACGGGATCTGGGAAATCGTTCGGCGCGGCCAGCGTGATTTATAAGCACCTCGAAAACAGCGTGACCGACCACCTCGATCCCAGGACGTGGGAAGCCGCCGACAGGGCTGGATATTCGGTCTTATGGCATAGGGCGAAGGACATAGCGGACGACAGGGAGACATACGCAAGGGCAAGCGCAGTATTCCTGCTTGCAATGGACGACCTCGGCAGGGAGGAGGACACAAAAATGGCTATAGCGGCTATGTGCTCGGTAATCTCCAGGCGGTATGACGCGAAACTGCCCACCGTGATAACCACGGAACTGCCGATGAGCGGCATAGGGAACCGCTACGGACGCTTTTTCACCGACAGGCTCACGGAGGATGCGGAAGACGGAGGAAACGTCGTTGACTGCGGGGGCATTTCCATGCGGAGGGTCCGGCGCGTTTGACGCCGGACATTGACAAACTTTCAAGAGACAGGAGTGATACGTGTGAATAATAATTCATTGGGGCTGAGAATTGAGAAAGACCGCGTTGTGGTTTCGTCGAGGGATGTGGCTAAGGCGTTTGACAGAGAACATAAAAACGTTTTAAGGGATATCAGAGGGCTGAACTGTTCCGAGGAATTTCGTCGGCTCAATTTTGAGCTGACGATGCAAACCGTTGCTATGCCTAAAGGCGCGAGCCGAGAAGATAAATTTTACCTCATGACACGCGACGGTTTCGTCATCCTCGTCATGGGTTACACCGGGGAGACTGCCATGCGCTTCAAGGAGGAGTATATCCGAGAGTTCAACCGGATGGAGAGGTATATCCGAGACAGAGCTTCTCTCTCCGTCCCCAGGACGCTGAAGGAGGCCCTGATCTTCGCCGCCAAACTGGAGGGAGAGCGCGAGGCACTGGAGGCCAAAAACAGGGAGATGGCGCCCAAGGCTGAGTTTTATGACGCCGTTGCCGAAAGCCCCACCGCCATAGACCTTGGTAGGACCGCTAAGGTTCTGAATTTCATCGGGATCGGCAGGAACAGCCTGATGGAGTTCCTGAGAAGATCCCATATCCTGATGCCGGACAACACCCCATACCAGGAGTACGTTGACCGGGGATATTTCAAGGTCATAGAACAGCCTTACGAATCCGAGGATGGCGAAACCCACGTCGGCACAAAGACAGTGGCGCGCCAGACAGGAGTAAATTTCATAAGGCGAAAGCTGACGGAGGCCGGATACTTCCCTTACGAGCAAACGAGACAGCTCTCGCTCTTCCCAGACGGTGAATTTCATTGAGTGACCGCGCCGGGCCGAGGTCTCCTGACGTGTCGGAGGATATGCTCATGATACTCATATCGGCTGTAGCCGGATATGCTGGATTGAGCTCGACTCCCAGAACAGCGGCGCTCATACTCGCCGTGCCGGTTCTATGGACTCTGGCCGGTTCGAGATTGTCGGCGTTTGCCGTAGTGTTCGCCTACAAGCTCGCCGCCTCCCGCGGCGTTCTGCCGGGAGCCGCTGCGTTCCTGCCGGAGAATCACACGCTCATGGAAGCGGCAGCACTGTATCTGCTCATATCATTTGGGGCCTCCCTGCCCTTCGGCATGTTCTGGAGCAAGGATGGAAAACGAAAGGCGATTTGTCTCGTCCTGGCCTTTCTCGTCGCCTACGTCCTGCCTCCCTTCTCGCTCATAGGCATGATCAACCCGCTCATGGCCGCTGGGAGTATTTTCAAAGGCTGGGGATTCGCGGGAATGCTCATAGTGCTGGGGATTTACGCGATCTGCGCCGTCTCCCGCAGGACTGCCTGGTCATTCCTCGTCGTCATAGCACTGTTCGCCATTCTGCCCCCGGACAGTTGGTACAAGCCCCAGACGCCGGAAGGAATCATGGCGGTCGATACGTCGTTCGGCAAGCTGGGGAGCGGCAGTTTCGATTTCGAGCGTGATTACGAAAGGGCAAACATGGTGTTCTCGGAGCTGAGAAACCGGATCGGCAAGGACGCATCGTCGTACATGCCGGATATCGTCGTCCTTCCTGAGACGATAGCGGGAAGACTGAACGACACGGGGCTCGAACTTTGGAAGGACGGGCTTGGCGAATCGCTTGGCGGTAAAACAGTGATATTCGGCGCGAAGCTGCCGACAGACGACGGCATGAAGTACGACAACGCCGCCCTCATGCTCCATGATGGAGAGATAACCTTGACACGCCAAAGAATCCCGGTGCCCTACTCGATGTATGTGCCTTTCACCAAGGGCGGCGCTAATCTTCACCTGTCCGGCGACGGGATTCTCGAACTGCCTGACGGGAGAACCTCCGCGATTGTCATCTGCTACGAGGCGTTCCTGACGTGGCCGATTCTCAGGTCGATGACACAAAAGCCCGAAGTGATCATATGCATGGCGAACCTCTGGTGGTGCGTGGGAACGTCCATTCCCGCAAGCTGCAGAAACGCCGTCTCGCTGTGGGCGAATCTCTTCGGCGTTCCCGCCGTGTTCGCGGGGAATATCTGAATGATGGGACAATAATGTTTAGTTTAAGCCTTGCCCATTCCAATGCCCTTATTTGCCGAAACATCGTTTATCATGTAAGGCAATTTTGAGGATGCTGGCGGGCGTCAAAGGTGAGTGGTCTGAGAGTGCCTGTGCTGATAGGTCAGATAACGCGATTTATAATCAACATTCTTGGCCTTGAGATAAGCCCTTCCGCAGTGCTCTGGGGAGACAGCAACAGGGCGCATGTGAAAGCGAACCACCCGGCCACTTGCCAAAAATATGGCGAGGATCTTGAATCGGTGATAAGAAGCGTCATTGAAAATCCTCACTATGTGGGGTTTCGTCACGGCGCTATTGAGTATGTCAAAACAATGCCTGATGGGGAAATACTCAAGGCGGCCGTCAGAGCCAGCAAGAAAAACGTCTATTTCGTTCGGACTGTGTACCCGCTCCGGCAGGAAGAACTGGACAGGTTTTTGGCGATGAAAACCATTAAAAAAGTCGGTTGACAAAGCATGTCAGGTAAGACAGAATATAAAACGATGGAACCTTGAGGACGGAACGGGCAGCCGTCGCCCCCTTACGGGTAGGAGATGCGGGAATGCCGCCCCGCCGGGTTCCTCTACATAAAAGAGACGGCGGCAACGGGTTGCTGTTGCCGCCTTTTGTTCCGTCAGTTTGCCTCGGATTCTTCCCCTATCAGATTATCGCTCTCTTTCGGAGCCGGAATCTTCGAGCGCTTGTCCATCTTAGCGTCCTTGAAATAGAGCGTCTGGTGTCCGTAGATGCAGGGGAAGCCAGAGGGGAATATCAGCATGTCCCCGGCGTCGATCACGTCGCCGTTCTCGTCCTTCCTCAAGCCCGGAAGCCTCCTGCACTCGTCCGGCGTCATCAGGGGGCGCTGAACCTCCTGCAACGATGTCTGTCTGGATTTTCCTCCGAAGAGCTTGCCGTCCTGTGACGTTTCCGAATAGTTTGTCTTTATGATCGTCATCTGCCCGGTTGATTTGCTGAGATATTCCTCGGTCTCCATGTCGTTCGGCGCGAACGCTATCTGGATGTGGCACCCTGTCCGGATCGCTTCCTCCTTCCCATACGCTTTGAAGAGCTGGGGCAGCCCCTGGGCGATGATAAAAGATTTAATGCCATAGCCCCCAATGAACCCCAGCGCCCGCTCGAAGAGATCGAGCCTCCCGAGGGAGGGGAACTCGTCCAGCAGCAGGAGCAGTCTGTGCTTGTATCCCTCAACGCTTCTCCCGTCCGCGAAGTCCATGTGACTTGCGAGGCTGAAAATGATCTGCGTTATTATCAGCCTCGTCAGAGGCGTAAGCCTCAACTGGTCTGTCGGGCTGACCACAAGATACAGCGAGACCGGCGAATCGCAGTGCATGAGCTGTTTTATCCTGAAACTGCTTCTGCTCGTGTTCCTCGACACAACCGGGTCGCGGAACAGGGCGAGATTGGAGACTACGGTCGAGAGTACGCTTCCCGCCTCCTTCTCCGGCTTGTTCAGGAGCGTCTGAGCTTCCTCCGCTACTATGGGATGGGTTATCGGCGCCGTCGATTCCTCGCCGTCTATTATTTCCTCCTTCATTCCCAGATGCGGGTAGTCCTGCCACCCCTGCACCGTGTCCTGCCATTTCTCGCCGGGCACGGAAAGCTCCGAGAGCACATCGGATATGCCGGGACAGCCCCTGCCCTCCAGCTTGAATCTGTATATCAGGTGGGTTATCGCTCCCAGCATGAAGCTGGACGCCGTGCGCGACCAATGATCCTCCAAGCCCTTGCCCTGCGGGTCTATGATGATGGCTACAACTTGCTGGATAGCCGCCGTCTCCCCGCTTATTCCGGAGGGAACCATCTCGAACGGCGTCTTTTCGATGTTCTTGGGGTCTGGGATAAACCCTTCCGGGAACTCATAGTCTAACGGCACTTCCTCAAGCGGATTAAACGTCGCGGACGTGCCTTTTTCAAGCGCGAAAGGATCTGTGAAGTCCAATTTCAGGATTTTATGTCCCATGCTCTTGCGATATCCCGCCGAAAGCGCATGGTTTTCTCCCTTGATATCGAACACGAACGCGCTCTGATTCCAGCCGTCCAGCAATGTCGGAAGCACGAGCGAGACGCCCTTTCCGCTTCTCGTCGGCGCGTAGCAAAGCAAATGTTCCTTGCCGTTATGTTTCATCATCTTGACGCGCTTATGCCGCCCGGCGCATACGCCTCCGACGACGACGCCCTCCGGGAACGGCTCGCCTTTTGCGTCGAGAAGCCCGGCCTCCCGTATCTCCTTCAATGTGGCCCAATGCGCCGTGCCGTGAAGGGATTCGAGGGATTTCGCCCTCGATCTGAACAGAACCGTCCGAGTTATGAACGCTGATGTCAGAAGCCCAGCCGCGAAGACGAACGCGCTCATGGCGGCTATGTCCGAGCGTGTCTTCTCGTATGTCCTCATAAGCTCGAAGATCCAGTACGCCGCCCTGTAGAACGGGTAAACCGGATATCCAAGCAGATGTATTCTCCAACCCAGAGCCGGATGGTGAGCATAGCAGTGGGCTATGAACTGAGCCGTGACCTGCAATGTCAAAACAATGCAGCAGCAAAAGACGATGAACGCCTTTGCCCTGTAATCCATGCCGCTTTCCTTGCCCTGAAAGGAATAATCCCCAGTCCTTACTTCGTTTCTCGCCATTACAGCACACGCTCCTCTCCCATGCCCTTCTGAGCCTCTTTCTCCCTGGCAATCTCAGCCTGTGTCTTGACCGTCGTTTTTCCATCTTTGTCCTTCGTGATGGAAAGTTCCGCGCCGACGGAAATATTCGATTCCGCGGCGATGTCCTTTATCTTATGCAATACCGCCTGATTACCAGATATCCGCTGGATCGCGATGGTATCCGGATGGCTTTTCGTCCCGCCGCTCACGCCGATGATTTTCCCGCTGTACGTCCTGCCGGGCTGGGCGTTGGTCACTATGGCCCCCTGCCCCAGCTTATCCTTCGCTATGGCGACGGCCTTCGCGCTTGCGCCTTTCGACGCGGACGCCTCCTTCCGGGAAGCAGAGTCCCGCAAATCCTTTACCTCGGCGTTCGCCTTGTCGATTGAGGACATGACGGCCTCCTGAACTGCGTCAAGGTCGGCGTTCGGGAGGTTAGAGTCAAGGCCGCGCGGGATGGCGGCCGCGCCGGATAGGATTTCGGAGGCCCTCTGCGCTTCGGATTTTTCTTTCTGCGATTCCAGATACAGATCGCCGGAGGTATTTTCCCCTCTGGGCTGTTCCGCTTCCATTGAGGACGTTTTCCTGTTTTGCGTTTCGACGCTCTGCCCGTTACCAACCTCGATATTTGGCTGAAAGAGCCTGATATTCTTGTTGACGTAATCCCTTGAGACGTATTCGATGATCCCGCAAAGCTCGCCCATCGCCTTCATGTCCTCAAGAGACGTTCCCAGGGTTTTAAGCGTAGCGGCCTTCAATTTTCCGTTCTTGCCGCTCTCGTTGTAAACGCCGTCGATGTAGCAATCTACGTATATTCCCTCGGAACCCCCGAAGTTCGGTATCGCGATAACGTCAAAATCGCAGTCGGTCAGTTTCTCGACATGGTTGGATTCGGGGTTCATGTAATCCAGAATCCCTTTCGCTCTTTCGAAATCCGGCATACCCTCGATGATTTTGAAAACCTCCCGCATGAAGGTCTCGTTTGTGTGATGCTGGAATTTCCCTCGTTCTTTCGTATCGTTAAACATTTGCATGTCTCCTTTCAAGTCTCAATGACTGACAGCGGTGTCCCGCTCCATGCGGCTCTCTTTCGGCGCCGCGCTGCATTTGCCGTCCTTGCCGTATGCGATGACGAGGTTTTCCCTCCCGTGCGCCTCGATCATTTCCAGTATCCCAGGCGCTTTGCTCAGGCTGTGAACGACGCCCTGCCCCCTTGATATCTTCTGCACGGCGTACTTTTCGCCGGCTTCGAGAATGTCGCCGGAGTAGGAACGGCCCTTTTGCGCGTCGGTTACTATGGAGTTTTCGCCGAGTTTCAGCTTGGCGAGATCGATAAGGCTATTTCTCTCGTCCTCGATATTCCTTGCTTCCCTCGCGGCGACGGCCTCCGGGGACGGCGGCGCCTCGCCTTCGATGCCGGCTTCCCCGCCGAGATTCAACGCGATGTCGATTTCGCGCAGGCGCGCGAGTTTTTCCTCCAGCTCCGCTTCCTTTGGAAACGGTTTGCCGACTTCCTCCTCAGCGTTCCTGATCTGTTTATGGATGTTTTCGAGCCTCTCATTCTGCTCCGAGATGAGGTCTGTGATCCTGTCGAGGGCGTTGTTGATGCGGACGATGTTCCCGGAGGGGCTGTCGCCCAGGCCGGCATTGTGGCTCATCTCCCCCTTGAGGGTTATTTCCGGCATCCTGTTAAAATCGGAGAGCTTGACGCTCATCTCGAATCCCCTGTAGCTGCCGAGATTCATGGGGGCAAACGACGTGACGCCGGAACATATCTTATGCAGGGCTTCGGCCGCCTCGTCGCGTTTGGCGTAATGCGAACCCATTATCTCCATGCCCGGAAACTCCTCCAGCCCTTTGGTTCTGGCGCTTGTTGCCTCGTCGAGTTTCAGACCCCGCAGACGTTCCTCGGCGTATTTGACGGACGCCGGGTATTGTTTCCTCAGCTTGTCCTGCAAGGCGTAGACGTTGCTCTGGTGGCTGGATTTCGCCATTCTGAGCTTGCCGGTCTCCACTTCGAGCGTCATCTTCTCCTTTATCAGCGGATTGCCCGCGCAGAGCGCCTTGACCTCGGCATAGCTCAAAACCGATTCGTCCATGTCCTCGCAGCTCCGCGCCGGGCTCTTCGATGTCATTATCTGGGCTATGAATTTCTGCTTGTTTTCGACTGTCTGCCAGAGGTAGCTGTCGAACGTACCCTCGCAAAGATATCTGTAGACGTGAACCTTCTCGTTCTCATTTCCCTGCCGGATTATTCTGCCGGCGCGCTGCTCCAGGTCGGCTGGCCTCCACGGGCAGTCCAGGTCGTGGAGCGCGATCAATTTGTCCTGCACGTTCGTCCCCGAGCCCATCTTTTGGGTGCTTCCCATGAGGATGCGGACGCTCCCGCTTCTGACCTTGGCGAAAAGCTCCTTTTTCTTTTTCTCCGTATCAGCGTCGTGGATATAGGCTATCTCTCTTTCCGGCACCCCTTTCTGGATCAGCTTCGCCTTTATGTCGTCGTAGACGTTGAACTTGTCCTTTCCCGGCGTCGAAAAATCGCTGAAGACGAGCTGGGTCAGTTTGTTTTCTTTCGTCTCGTCCCAGATTTTATATATGTTCTCCATGCAGGCGTTGACCTTGCTCCCAGGCTCGTCGGGATACGCCGGGTTCATCAGCCTCTGGTCGAGCCCTATCTTCCTCCCGTCCGTAGTTATCTTGAGCATGTTGTCCTCATAGGGCTCAACCTCGCGATTGCTCACCTTGGCCGCCCGCTCGGAGAGTTCCTGGACGAGCGACTTCTGCGTCTCGGTGGGCTTGACTGCGATGTTGTGAAACTCGGCTTCCGGGCGCGGGAGATTGAGCGTGTCGGCTGTCTTTATGTCCGCGACATCCTTGAAGACGGACATCAGTTCCGGCAGGTTGTAGAACTTGGCGAACCGAGTGCGAGCGCGATAACCTGAGCCTTCGGGGCTGAGTTCCACGGAGGTTGTGGTCTCGCCGAATGTCGAGGCCCATGCGTCAAAGTGTTCGAGTCCCATCTCCTTCAGCCTGTCGTACTGGAGATACCGCATGGTCGAATATAA
>JAISLO010000146.1 GCA_031290815.1 Synergistaceae bacterium
ATTACTGCGGCGCTTCCATCAAATACAATGGCGAGACAGTCGGCACGATTAGAACCGCCATCTCGCTGGAGGACACTGAGGTCGTCGATCAGATGAAGACTCTCTTCGGGGTCGAGGCCACTGTGTTTGCCGGCAAGACCAGGATCAACACCACATTGCAGGAAAACGGCCAGAGGATGGTCGGCACGGACGCGCCTCAGGCCGTGATCGACCGGGTGCTGAACGGCGGCGTGGATTATTTCGGCGAGATCGAGCTCTTGGGCAGTCAGTACATCGGCAACTATACGCCGCTGGAGGATCCAGCCTCCGGCAAGATCGTGGGAATGCTCTTCACGGGAAAATCCCTGACTGGGGTCAGTTCGGCCATAAGGTCTTCCATAGCCGCGGTCGGTGTGGTCGCGCTGGCCGTGTTGATCGTGGCGTTCGCCATATCCTACTGGCTTTCGAGGAAGATATCGAAGCCGCTCAGGAGGATCGCCGAACTCTCGGAGAGGGGCAGGGGCGGCGACCTCACCATCACTGCGGAGGACTTCGGGTACGACGGGGGGGACGAGCTAGGGGCGCTCGTGGAGTCCCTTTCCGGGATGATCGATTCGCAAAGGGCCATCATAGCGAGGGTTATCAGCTCGTCGGATTCGGTCGCGGGTCACACGGCGTCGCTGGCCGCCTTGTCGCGGGAGAACCACGACGCGATGTCCCGCACAAGGTCGCTGATCGACGAGGTGGCCCGCCTCTGCGATCTCAACGCAGAGGCCATAAAGAGGGGCAGCGTTGGGATATCCGATATGGCGCAGGGGGCAAATTCCGTGGCTGATATGTCGGTCAGTAGCGCGGAATTTCTCGCCAAAACCACGCAGATTTCAAAAGATTCGGTGAGCTCCATGGACAACCTGGTAGGACAAATTGGCATGGTCGACAAGAAGACCGAGGAGAATCAGAAGAAGATTCAGGAATTATCGGTCTCTGTCTCCGAGATATCCAACTTCATGAGCGTCATAGCGTCCATCGCGGATCAGACGAATCTCCTCGCCCTGAACGCCGCCATAGAGGCGGCGCGGGCCGGGGATGCAGGAAGGGGTTTCGCGGTAGTTGCGGAGGAGGTGCGCAAGCTGGCCGAGGAGTCGCGCAGCGCGTCGAAGAGCGTCGAGACCTTGGTGTCGGCCCTCAGTCAGAACGCTGGAGACGCGATATCGGCGACGGAGGATTCCGTCGAAATAGTGCGTCAGATGATGTCCATGGCGAGCACGACCGTGGACGGTTTGAAGACGACTCTGGCGGAGATAACAAACGCCAACACGTCGATTCAGTCCATAGCCTCCGTGGCGCAGGAGCAGGCCGCGGCCAGCAGCGAGATAACGAACGCCATCGAAGCGATAAACAGGAGCACGGGACAGATATTGCAGAAGATGTCGGATCTCCACGACTTGAGCAACCAGGCCTCGTCCGTAGGGGACTCGGTCTCCTCGTCGGCGGAGGAGATGTCGCGCTCGGCAGAGGAGGTAAAGGAGAATCTATCTCATTTCAAGTTGAGCCTGACAAAGCCTAAAATTGCTCTCAAGGCAGGCTGAGCACTTCAGTAACGCGTTTTAAGCGTATGCCGGACCGGGCCGCAAACCGCGAATTTTCTCTCGGCGGCCCGTAAAATCGAGATGAAAAGGGGATGTTAGTATGGCGCGCATTCATGTCAACGGAATCGATATCGCTTACGATACCTACGGTCAATCATCCAATCCGCCTCTATTTGCCGCGCATGGCCTTTACGGGAGCCGTATCATCTTCCGCTCCCTGGGCAAGGCCATACAGGACAAATTTTATGTCGTCGCGTATGACGTCCGCGGACACGGAGAGTCGGAAAAACCCCCCGAATATACGTTGGCTGATCACGGGCATGATCTGCTCGCGCTGATTGAGGCTTTCGGCTGCGAAAAAGCCAGCGCGATGGGCTACTCGATGGGTTCCTACATCGTGCTGCAGGCCGCAGTGTTGAACCCCGAGCGCATCGACAGGCTCGTTCCGATCGTGACCAAGGGACACGGCAAGACCTCCTCTGTCCTGCGTTATCTCGCCTCCAAGGGGGTTGACCCCTCCAAGCTCGACTATAACCAGATGCTCGTGGAGGTGCAGGGCGCGCTGTGGTGCCCCGACACGCCGCAAACATTGCGGGATCAGGTCTTCGCGGCTGAGGCTGAGGTTCCAAAGCTGACGCCCCAGGAGACGGCGGCCGTCGATAAATCGCTGCTCAACTTCGACCTGCGGCCCGATCTGCACAAGATAACGGCGCCGACGCTGATCATCTCGGCCAAGTACGACGGGCTCAACCCGCCGGATGCGGGACAGGAAGTGGCCGATCTCATCCCTCACTCCGCCTTTGAAGTCTTTGACAAATCCGGCCACATGCTCATTTACGAGGAAACCGAACGCCTAGCCAGACGGATCTGTGAATTTCTGACCGGAGAGTTCAAAGCTATCGAATAGAAGACACAAAAATTGAGGCCGCCGTCCCCATATATGATAAATGGATTGCGGCCTCAATCTTTTGCTGATACTGATAGCACATAGCATTGCTGATGACGCGAATTGACCGGCGTCTCCTATGCGCTTATATTTACCCTAGTTATATCCGCGAAGTATTTCTCCGCCTCCCTCGCGTCAGCCTCATAGGAGCTTCTGCCCATCAGCCCGTAGGTATATCGCTTTCCCTGTTCCACTCCCGGCTGGTCAAAGGGGTTTATCTTCATCAGACGGCCGGTGACGGCTGTTACATACTCGTAGAACAGGACGAGCGCTCCGATAGTATGAGCATCCACTCGATCCAATTCGATCCAGACCACAGGGCGGCCGGATTTCACCAGGGCAGAGGCGGTGCTGCGCGCCTCGCAGCCAAGCATTGTTCCGAGACCTCGTCCCGAGAGAAACGACTGCGAGGAGAGCGAGACGTCGGTCACCGTCGGAAGATTTATTTCCGCTCCGTGATTCGCGACGTTTATTATCGTGTAGAGCTTGTCGTCTGGGCCCGCTGTGTACAGTTGAACCTGCGAGTGTTGATCGATAGCGCCGAGGGCGCGCACCGGGGTGGTGCCGAGCCCGTCCTTGCCGACGCTCTCTCCCCATAGCTGCGCGAACCATTCCGCAAACGTCTCCAGCCTGTTGGAGTACGGCATGAGCACGGACATCGGCCTGCCGTTTTTCTCGTGAAACCTGTTGATCGCCGCGAGATACAGCGCCGGGTTGTCGCGCACTCCCCGCTTCTCCGACAGGAATTTTTTCATGGAGGCGGCGCCCTTGATCAGTCCCCTCACATCGGCGCCGAGCGCAGAGGCCGTCACGAGACCGCATGGAGAGAGCGCGGAGTAGCGCCCTCCGACCGATGGCGGTATTTCGAGCGACCTGCATCCGGTCTCCTCCGCGAACTTGCGGAAAACCCCTCCCTTGGGGTCGGTTATCACGAGGACGTCTTTGTCGACGTCTCCCCCCACGGAAGAGGACATGCGAGACCTGAACCACAGAAACTGCGACATCGTTTCTGCCGTCGCCCCGGACTTGCTGACACCTATCAAGGCCACGCGGGAGCCGGACACTCGCTCCCAGATGGCACTCGCCTTCTCGGGGTCTGGGTTGTCCGCGAGGTAGAACCTCGGGCCTCGTTTCCCTCGTGGCAGCTCGTTATAATACATGGGAAGGAGCGCCTGATGCAGCATGAGATTGCCCAAGGCCGATCCTCCAATGCCGACGTCTATTATCGAGTCGTACCCCTTGAGCCACTCCGCCGCTTCGAGCACCGGCGAAATATCCGCCTCCGGCAGGTTGAGCCAGCCGAAACCGGATTCGCCTGCGGCGCTGTTCTTCTCAATCCATGAGACCGCTTCTTCGAGTGGTTCCCTGAATTCGCCCATGCATTTTTCAAATTCATCGGACCCTCGGCCGCTTCCAGAGGCGGATCCCAAGGAGAACGATATGCCTATGCCGTTTCCCATGGCCTGAACTATCCCTTCTTCTCGAACTCTTCGCGGGAACAGCTGACCTCGATGACGGACCCCTGAACGTCGCCGGCTATGAAGAGATTCCTGCGCTCGATAACGACCGATACATCCGTCACCTCTTTGAGATTGCCCAGCATCTCCTGGGCTATTCTCAAGGCCAGCCATGTATGCGACTTGTACTTGGTGCCCATCATGACGTTCTTCGTCAGATCGTAAATCACGGCTCCCCTCAGGTTTGAATCGACCGACGGGGAGGAGTTCTTGGAATCCAACTCCAAGCCAAGAGTGACATCGACGAGAAAAACCTGGCCCAGTTCACGCTCCACTTCCATCACGCCGTGAAATGCGTGGAAGCTCATTCCTTTTATCGTATACGTGCCCCTCATAACGCCACTCTCCCCTTCTCTCTGTAATCTTTAAGAAAAGGCTGATTTAATGTCAGAGGCCTGAAGGGTAAAGATTTTAACCCTGATAGGACCTGCATTCCAGAACGGCTGAATCTCGTTCCGGCGATTTAACCAGCGTTTCCTAGATGAGCTCCGCCTCTTTGAGAGCGCCCTGAATTGCGTTCTGATCGAAGCCCACAATGTAGCGTTCTCCCACCTTTATCACGGGAACTCCCTGTTGGCGAGTCTTCTCGACAATCTCCCTCGCGGCTTCTTTGTTGGAGCCCACATCCACCGACTCATAGCTCACCTTTAAAGAATCGAGATAGCTCTTGGCCTTTACGCACCAAGGGCAACTCTTTGTAGAATAGACAACCACTTCCATACAAATATCACTCCTCGCAAAGAACTCCGTCAGTTATCATAAACAGTACCGCAGGGAGCGTCAACAACTTATTTGCCCAATCTATCAATAGTTGACGTCGCTGATGTACGAATCCAGCTTCTTGTACTTGTGCTCCGCGTTGATGTAGCGAATCGTCCCGCTCTTCGACCTCATGACGAGTGACGACGTCAATATGGTGTCCCCGACATATTTGACGCCGGCGAGCCAATCTCCATCCGTCACGCCGGTCGCGGCAAAGTAGACGTTGTCGCTCGAAACGAGGTCGTCCAGGGTCAGGACCTTGTCGAGGTCCATGCCAAGCTCTTTGCACTTGTCCGCTTCCTTCTTGTCCCTGGGCCACAGCTTGCATTGCATGTTGCCGCCGACGCACTTCAGCGCGCAGGCCGATATGACCGCCTCCGGCGAACCTCCGACGCCGACAAGAAGGTCGATGCCGGAATCCTTCTTGCATGTCGAGAGCGCCCCGGCGACGTCTCCATCCTGAATCAGGCGTATTCTGGCGCGCACATCCCGTATCTGGCCGATCACCTCAGCGTGCCTGGGCCTGTCGAGAATGACTACGGTAACGTCCTCGACCCTCTTCCCGAGGGCTTTGGCGATGGCCCTGATGTTCTCGGCGACCGGGAGGTTTATGTCTATCACATCCGCGGCGGCCGGCCCGGTAGCTATCTTATCCATGTAGAAAATGTGCCTGGGGTCGTACATCGATCCACGGTCCGCGAACGCGACCACGCTGACTGCATTCTGCCGCCCGCTTGCCGTAAGCGACGTTCCGTCCACCGGATCGACCGCGATGTCGACTGCGGGGTACGAGCCGCATCCGAGCTTCTCGCCGTTATAAAGCATGGGCGCGTTGTCCTTCTCCCCCTCGCCGATGACGACTACTCCGTCCATGGACACGCTGTTCAACACGACGCGCATCGCGCCTACCGCGGCTCCATCCACGCCGTTCTTGTCGCCGCGCCCGAGCCATCTGCTAGCGGCCATGGCTGCGGCCTCGGTGGCCCTCACCATCTCAAGAGCTATGTTTCTGTCCGGACTTGACGTTGCCATACTGCTCACCTCCAAATAGGATTTGACGTACTTTTGGAAAAGGCCGATCTGATCATTTTCACGCAATCCAGCGCGGGTCAAGGTACTGACGCCGCAATGGTTCAGAGTCTTCACCCCCGGGCGCTCCCTCCGCTCACTTGTTCATCTTGCCGTTGAAGATCTCGAACCGTCCAAATATATTATCGACATAACGGAGATAGAACCCAACGTCGAACATCTCATCCAGCTTCCCTGGGTTGGATGCCACAAAACCGGACATGCGCGGATCGGACTCCAGCAGGGACTTGAGAGAAGCCGAATCGTCGCCGGCGCGCACTGCATCCCAGCACCGCATGGCGTTGTCCTGTACGACCGAGTACGCCTCTTCTCTGGACATGCCGGACTCCACGAGGGCCAGGAGCACTCTCCCGCTCGATAGGAGCCCGCGAGTCATGTCCAGGTTTTTGCTTATCCGATCCTCGTCCACCACAAGGCCGTCGATTATCTTTTTCATCGTCTTGGTCATGTAGTGGACGAGATGGAAGGCGTCGGGCCATACGACGCGCTCGACTGAGGAGTGGCTTATGTCCCTTTCATGCCACAATTGGACGTTCTCGAGCGACGCGGAGGCATATCCTCGGAGCAGCCTGGCCATGCCGCTGATCCGCTCCGACAGTATGGGGTTTTTTTTATGCGGCATTGCCGACGATCCCTTTTGTCCTTTGCCGAACGGCTCCGAGACCTCCATCACCTCTGTGCGCTGAAGATGCCGTATCTCAACCGCCAGCCGTTCGAGCCCCGCCCCGTAGACCGCCAGGTCGGTCATGAGGCGCGCGTGCCTGTCCCTCTGAATGATCTGAGTCGAAACCAGGTCGCGCTTTAAGCCGAGCGAGGCGGCCACCTTCTCCTCGATATGCGGGGGGCAGTTTGCGTAAGTGCCGACCGCCCCGGAGATCTTGCACACCTTGATGTCCTCCAGCGCTTGTGACAGCCGCGAGATGTCGCGCTCTATCTCTGAGACATGACCGAGCAGTTTCAGGCCGAAGCTCGTGGGCTCGGCGTGGATGCCGTGCGACCTTCCGACGGTTGGCGTGTGTCTGTACTCCCATGCCCTTTCCGCAATGGATGACCTGAGCCCGCTGGCCGCGCCGATCACGACGGCCAGCGCATCCGACAACAGCAGAGACGCCGCCGTATCTATCACATCGCTGCTGGTCAGGCCGAGATGAATGAACCTCCCAGAGGGGCCAACCCGTTCCGCGACAGCGCTGACAAACGCTATCACGTCGTGCTGAGTGACCGATTCGATCTCCGCTATTCTCCCGACGTCAAAGCCTGATTTTTTCTCGATCTCAGCCATGTCCTCGGCCGGTATGGCACCTTCCTCGGCCCAGGCCCTGCAAACCGCGAGCTCGACATCCAGCCACCTGGTAAAACGATTCTCGTCCGACCAGATTTTGTTCATCTCGTCCGTACGGTATCTGTCTATCATCGCACGCACCTCCCCCGGATAACTCCGACAAATGCCGATTAAGCCGCCCAAACGAACTTCAGCCGCTTTGGAACGCGGGCTTCGTCAGGGTTTAAGATCTTCACCCGTCAGGCATTTAACATCAAACAAGCCCTTTTTTTAAATCGATGACCCGGCACTCGTCTGTTTTTGAATGTCACGCTTCCAGTCCAGCCGCACAGCGTCCAGAAAATCGCAGTATACGCCGCTCTTGAAGTCGGGAAACGTGTAGGAAAAACTCTCCCAGCGTGATTTTCTCCTGCGCAGAGTGAGCTCCGCATATATGCCTCGGCCCAGATATATCCTGTGCGCGCTGTCCTTGGTGGAGGCCAGCACCAATCTGGCTCCATCCACATAGCCCGGGTCCACGTTGACCCGTCTCCCGCCTTCGGCATCGTCTGCGCTGCAGGCCTCCACGCGTACTGCGAACTTCTTCCACACCGCTATCTCGCCGGGATTCCAAACTCCCCGGAAGGAGAGAAAACACCTGGCAAGGTTCGGCGATATATCCCTGTAATAGTCCGTATAATCAAAGTCATAAGGCCCACTCTCGCGCTCTATGTCCCCGAAGCGCTCAGACAATCGGCCCGCTGTCCATTCGAGCAGCTCCGGGACATCCTTAGGATACAGGATCCCGCTTATTATCTTTACCGGCTTCGGCAGTCCCTTCAGGTTTTTCCCGCTCGTCATCGTGAGATTTCCCCTTGTCATACGGATCGTGCTCCAACCTGCGCATCCGCACGGGCGTTATCACAGGAAACGCCGCTTTTTTCGCTCGTCCGTCATCCCGGTTTTTTGCGCGTTCGTCAGCTTTGTTTTCGTCCGCCGTCCTCATCGGCACTCCGAAAGGCCTGCCTTTAGATTCGTGTTTTTTGCCTCCGTACGCCGTTCTCGCCTCGTTTTTTCTTATGGAGTCGGCAGCTCCGCTATGATCGGACGCCGGAAGCGAGCCTTCGGCCGATCCATGCCCCCCGGCGGGTTCCTCCGGTGGACTTTCGGCGTCCTCGTCCTTCGCACGGGCTTCGATGTCTCGATCGCCGTGGAGAGTGTCTCCGGGGCGGATCCTCTTGGAGTCCTCGGCATCGGGATCTGCGTCCGCCTCATCGGGCGAGTCCAGGGTCTCTTCAATATCCTCCTCGGGGGACTCCGCCGGTTCATCCTCCACAGGCTCGTCTTGGGATTCCAAGGCATCTTCAGGGTTCAAGTCGTCGTCCTTGGAATGACGGCCCTCCCCTTCGCGCTCGGCTTCCGGTTGTGTCCCATCGAGCCCGCCCTCGGGAAAATCTACCACGAGACTCCCGAGCACCTCGCCGTCCCAGGAACACTGTATTACCTCCGCGGCGTCCTCGGGCGGCTTCTCGTATGAGGACAGCCGCTTGACAGTCAGCCCCTCGTCCTCCATGCGGCGGACCAGAGCGCGTCCGACCGCGGCCCACCAAACCAGGTCCTCCGCCATTTCGAAGTCTCCGGATATGTCCTCGATGAGGTAGGAGTCATCCGTCAGGGCAAAAAGGGAGAACGTCCGGTCCCCTTCGTCTCCGCTCAGCGTTACAATCCGGTCATCGCGAATCCTGTCCATTTGAGAGGCAAGGGACATCGCTCCGCCAGGAACGAGGCCCTGCGCCTTGTCGTTCAGGAAGATGGAATCCTCCGTCACGTGGAGTATGGGCAGCGGTATGCTCCACCACTCCGGCAGGACTATCGTGTTCTCACGGATCTTTCTCTCCCTGTACTCCCGGAACGTGATCTTCACGAGCTCTAATTTCGGGCCGCCTCCGTCCCTCCTGGTCTGAGAGAAGAGGAGCAGGGGCGTGTTTTGAGGCACTTCCTCTATCTCTCCCCTGGCCGACATCTGTTCGCCAGCCGTCCGCGACGTGAGCTCACTTATGGTCGAATCCGCCCCGCCGTGCTCCAAAAGCGCTATCAGCTGATCCTTGTGCAGAAGGAGTTCCCTTCTGTTTAAATTCAGGATGAGATGGTCGACGCCATAGAAATAAAGAGCCCTGAGCATCTCCTTAGGGGTGGATGAGAGGGAGAGCATCTCGTTCTTCTCGCCCAGAGCAGAATTAAGCGCCATCGTCTGATAACTCCACTCCAAGCAGGCCGGAGATAAAAGCGCGAGGAACGAACGGCGCCAAATCGTCAATCCCTTCGCCAAGCCCTATATATCTGATCGGCAGCTTCAGTTTGCGCGCAATCGCTATGGTGATCCCGCCCTTTGCCGTGTTGTCGAACTTCGTCAGAATGACTCCCGTCAGAGAGACGGCCCGGCCGAAGGCCTCGGCCTGAAGAAAGCCGTTCTGCCCCATCACTGAGTCGAGCACCAGAAATGCCTCGGGCGCGGCATCCATCGTCTCCCGGCGCACTATCCTGTAGATCTTGGCGAGCTCATCCATCAGATTGGACTTCGTGTGAAGCCTTCCGGCGGTATCGACGATAACGGCGTCCGCGCCCGACGCGTATGCCGCCTTTATCGAGTCGAACACCACAGCGGCGGAGTCGCTTCCATGCGCCTGTGCCACGACTCTGACGCCGGTCCTCTCTCCCCACGCCTTCAACTGCTCTATGGCGGCCGCCCTGTACGTATCCGCCGCGGAAAGTATGACGGATTTCCCGTCATTCTTGAGTATGGATGCGAGCTTAGCCGCAGTGGTGGTCTTTCCGCTGCCATTCACGCCCACCAACAGGATGACAGAGGGCTTGACGGACATGTCGACGGGGACGCCCATGCCGGGCACCTCCTCGAGCCGCTTGGTCAACATCTCGGCAAACGCCGTCTTCAACTCCTCCCTGTGGGCGATGCGCCTCTCCGTGGACAACTTCCGCAGATCGTCTATGAGAGACTCCGTATCCTCCACTCCGACATCGCCCATTAGCAGCTGTGCTTCGAGATCCTCCCAGAACTCGTCCGTGAGAGGGCTGTCTGAGAAGATGTTCGATACGCCCTGCGACCACTTGTTCGTTATATTCCTTATGTTGGCTATAAAGCCGTTCCAAAAACCCACTTTCAATCCCCTTCCTGTTCAGCTCCCGCGGCAGTCTCAGTTCCTGCCAACCGAGGAAGCGCCGGTCCGATCGATAAAAATTTAAGATTTAAACCCTGATTGCTGAATCATGTTGCGATGCCCTCCGCTCCGGGGCGTTTTTGACGCCTTCTCCGCCGTCTCGGGCGCTTTATTTTTTCGGTTTCCGCTCGATCCAGAGCTGTCCCGACCTTTGCCGCCGCAAAAGAGCCCTTGATTTGGGGCCTCTGTGCCTGCGCTCTCTTCATCTGCGCCGGCAGTCTGATGACCCTGATATCCTGCGGTCCTCCCGCGAGAGAGGATATCGTCTCCTCCTGCTGTTTTCGGACGCCTCTTCGGCTTCTCTTCCGGCGGGAGCGATTGCCGCCGGTCTCCGCCGCACGATCGGCACCGACAGCCGACTTGGCCTCCAGCTCCGATACGTCTTTCGGGGGCCCGGCATCTTCAGCCCGGCTGCCGTGAATCTCGGCCGTCGCCGGATCTCCCTCGGACGCTGCGATCCTGCCTGCAAGTTTGTCAAACAATCCGCCCTTGCCGGCCGCGCAATGGGCTTTTTTCCCCGGGCACACATTCGGCGTCACGGGCTCCGGCGCTTCCCATTCCTTTCCGCTCATCACGGCATCTTTAAACTCCGTGAACATCTCTATTGGAACCGCTACATCTCCGCCGCTCGGCTTGTGACAGCGCACAGCCTCCTTCGATATATCCATCGAGATGACGATGTAGTTTCCCAACGGCGTCTTTATCTTGCTCCCCGGGCCGGGCAGCCCTGCCCACAGATCCTTGTAGACCCTGTGTTCAAAAGACATACAGCACATGAGCCTTCCGCATATTCCCGATATCTTGGCAGGGTTCAAGGCGATGTTCTGCTCCTTCACCATCTTTATGCCTATCGGCGCGAACTGATTCAGCCAGTAACTGCAGCAGCACGGCAGTCCGCAGGAGGAAATCCCCCTTATGATGCGGGCCTCGTCTCGGACGCCCATCTGCCGCAATTCTATGCGAGTCTTGAATCTGCGCGCAAGGTCCTTGACGAGCATGCGGAAGTCGACCCTCTGGTCGGACGTGAAGTAAAAGAACAGCTTCTTCTCGTCGAGCAGCGCCTCCGCGTCTATGAGCTTTATCGACAGATGATGCATCTCCACCAGTTCCTGAGCGGCGCGGAGTATCTCATCCTCAGATTTTACCTGCGCTTCGCGGCCGGCAATGTCTGTTTCCAAAGGCACCCTCGAGAATTCAAGATCCGTCACGACCGGCTCTCCTCCGCGAACGGGGCCCTCGCCGTGCTCGGATATCGTCCGCAGGAGCCGGTACTCCTTTTCCTGCTCCTCGTCCAGGGGACCGACGATCTCGGCGAGCTCCATTCCTCTGTGGGACGTGATCACTATGAGCCTCTCCCTCTTGACGAGATTATAAACTTCATCGCTCAGAGAGACTATACCAAGAAATCTAGGTTTCCCGTAGGTCGCCAAAAATATGCTCAAAGCGTATCCCCTCCCAGAGGAGCGCGTACAGCGCGTCCTGAACCATCGAAACCGGAATATGTCTGAGTCTTGCCAGGTACATGATGTTTTGAATCGAGGCCGCGGTTTCCCACTTCTCTTCCCCGCACAAGCTCATAATCCATGAATCGGTGCTCGCCGCCAGTTCGTCCAGCGACAATTTTCTGGTTCTCTCCAGCCACCCGGCCCACCCGGACGGATCGAGCGGCGGCGGTCCCGCCTCGCCCAACGATTGGAGCGGCACGGTAAAATTGATCATCCACACCCTGCTCCTTATGGTAGGTATGAGGCTGTCCCGCTCGACTATAAAGAGGAGACGCCCGCCCGCCGGCGGCTCTTCCGTCAGTTTGAGCAGCGAGTTGGCCGCAGGCAGCGACATGTTCTCCGCCGAGTGTATTACCCCGAGCCTTACGCGGGCGATTATTGGCTTCAGATACAACGCCGATTGAAACGCCATGCACTCATCGATGCCGGCGGGCTCGCCTGGCCGGCCCAGGATCAGCATGTCGGGGTGCTCTTCCTCCCGCCACGCCCTGCATGACGCGCACCCATCCTCGCCTGTTCCCGAAGCGCAGAGCACTTTTTTCGCGTATAGACCCAAAAAACGATTTACATAGAGCGGGGGCATACAGACTGCGAGAGCGTGAGGCGCTCCGCCGCCCGAGATCGATGAGGACAGGTCGGCCCACTCCTGCGAGGCCGCGATATCGAACGCCTGATCCTGCTCCCTCAGAAGAGCAGTGAGATCAGGCATCCCTTTATCTCCTCTACGAGCGACAGCAGTCTGGTCCTGTCGCCCTCCTTCGCAATGGCGTCCTCGAGCTCCGTCATCGCATCCTCGGTGCGTTCTATTGTAAGGAACATAGACCGCTCCGTTCTCCTCCATTTGAACTCGCGCTTTATGCGCATCCCGCTTTTCACCCTGTCCAGGGCCAGCCGGACGAGATCCTTGTATCTCATGAGCAGCGCGGACGTGGGAAAGCGCGACAGCTGCGCGCCCACGTCGTCGAGCTCAGCTATGAGCTGTTGAGCCTCCATATCCCATGCGACATCAGCGAACGTAGTCTGGTTCGGGGACGACACTCCGGCAGGCGCAAGGCTCTGACCTCTGCCCGACGCCGCTTGAGCCGCCGTTTCGCTTGTTTTATTCTTAGTCGAGCCCGATACCTTCAAGCCCTCACCATCCCAGTCAAAGAAGTTCCAGAACCCTCTTCGAGATTCGTTCAAAGACCTCATCTGGCGAGCCGGAAGCGTCTATCAACATCCACCGTTCGCCTGCCGCCGACTCCATCTGCGTCAGATAAGCCGACCGCACCCTCTCGAAATAATCCCTTCCCATCGTCTCGAAAAAGTCACGCTTGCCGCGCGCCCTCATGCGAGCTTCGGCGGTGCCGGCATCGACATCCAGCAGTATGACCGCGTCAGGCTCCGGCATTCCCAAGCAGGCCGGCAGGCGCGACATGAACCCGGCGATCTCATCCGAGACTTGGGGGTCGGACAACACCTGATAGGCCATGGTCGACGCCGTATATCTGTCGCAGATCACGACGCGCCCCTCTTCAAGCGCTGGAATAATCACCCTCGTCAGGTGCTCGCACCTGTCCGCCATGAAGAGGAAGAACCGGCTCCATCTGCCCTCCAATTGTCCGCCGAGGGAGAGGTCTCTCAGAATGCCGCCTCCATCCCAATCGCCCGGCTCGAACGTCCTCACCACTGACGACCGTCCAAGGCGCGCGGAGAGAAAATCCGCGAGCATGTCACACTGCGTCGTCTTGCCGGAACCATCGATGCCCTCGAGGACGATAAACATCACTCGGCCTCCGCCAATCGGGCCATCCAAGACATTATATTACATATGACGCTTGATTTGTGAAGAATCGAGAGGAGCTTGACATGAAGAGAGGATGGTGAGGAGACGCAATCTTGGCGGATGAGTCCTCCGTGCCGCGGGATCAAGGGTTGTCACCAAGGTCTCGGAGCAGCGAGTCGATGTCCCTCTTTGCGGATGCGCCCATCTCGGCGTCGATCCCAAACGACGCCGCAAGGTAGTCGCCCTCGGAGACTCCCGCCGGAAGGCGGGAGACGGGGAGCGAGATCTCGCCCTCGCACGATCCCTCCCCGAGAAGAGTCGCGATGCCGCCGTTTATTCTGTCAACGAAGAAGAACGCCTGCCCTGTTCCTCCCAAAAAATCTCCGCGCCCCATCATCTCTCACGCTCCTGACTCACGCTGTATGTTCTTCCATCCGTTGTGATTTTGATGTCTCCGTTCAAAGTCGCATAGCTCGTGACGCCGAAATCCTTGAGCAGCCGCACCACTTCCTTGTGAGGATGACCGTATGAGTTCCCCCTGCCATAGGAAAGAACGGCCACCTCCGGTTTGGTCTGGCTGAGCAGGCGTTTGTCCGTTCCGTTGCTGCTTCCGTGATGCGATACCTTGAGGACGGTGGATGCTGGGAATTTTTTGACCGCGGCCCGTCCCCCTCTCTCGATGTCGCCCATCAGGAGAAACGAGACGCTCCCGTAACTTACAGTCAGCACAATGCTGTTGTTGTTGGCGTCGCTCGACGTGCCCGATATCGGGTCGGCTGGAGCTATGACCTCCACCGAGGCGCCCCCGTGCCCTTCTTTGAAACCGGCCCTTGGGCGGCCGAATCTGATCACCAGCTCGCGAATAGTCCGCAGCATGGACGCCTGCACGCTGGACCCGTGGTTCAACCCGCTGTCCCAAACCTTTCCTATGGGAAACGATCTCAGAACCAGGTCCATGCCCCCTATGTGGTCCTCGTGAGGATGCGTCGCTACGAGAATATCTATTCGCCTCACCCCTGCTTTTCTCAGCTTCGAGACGAGCGAACGGGCGGACTTCCTGGTACCGGCATCCACCAGCATGTTGCTGCCATCCGGAAAGTGATAGAGGAGCGAGTCTCCCTGGCCGACGTCGACGGCGTTAAACGTGACTCCTCCG
>JAISLO010000147.1 GCA_031290815.1 Synergistaceae bacterium
GATAATCAACCGCGCCAGCGCTCCTATGGCCCGCAACGAAGGCGTATATCATCTTCAGCTGAAACAGGGCGACGTGCCTGAGTACGTCATTTTGCCCGGCGCCCCGGAGCGAACGCTGATAATAGCCAAGAACTGGGAGGATTCCCGCGAGGCGGCGTCCTATCGCGAATATAAAACTGTGACGGGCACATACAAGGGTATGCGCCTCGCTGCCGCGTCAACCGGAATCGGAGGGGCAAGCTCTGAGATATGCATCCATGAGCTCAGCGTGCTTGGCGTCCACACCTGCGTCAGGGTGGGCACAACTGGGAGCATAGCGCCGGAGTTCGACCTCGGCGATCTCATAATTCCGGTCGCGTGCGTCCGCAAGGACGGGACGTCCATATCCTACGTCGAGCCGGAGTTCCCCGCGTTCGCTGACACCCGCGTCGTAATGGCTCTCATGCAAGCCTGCGAAAAACTGGGCTTTCGCTACGGGCTTGGCCTCGGGTACACAGTCGGCTCGTTCTACATAGGGCAGGGGCGTCCGTTGAACGACGATGGGACCGGATATTGGCCCAGTTTCGCGGAGAAGATAATCCCCGACCTCCAACAGGCCCGCGTGACCAACATCGAGATGGAGACCGCCGCGCAGTATGTCGTCGGGTACCTTCACGGAATGAGAATGGGCGCGGTCCTCTCAGTCATAGCCAACAGGGCGCTGGATCGCTGGGGCGATAACGGCGGGGAGGAAAAAGCCTGCCTTGCCGCTTGCGAGGCCATGAAGATCCTTTATGATCAGGACAATTCGCAGCCGAAAGGATGATAAAGAATGCCCAGGTTCACCATAATCGTTCTGGATAGTTTTGGAGTCGGGGCCATGCCGGACGCCGAGCGTTTCAAAGACGCCGGGGCCGATACGCTGGCGCATGTCAGGCAAGCGGCCGGGAGCCTGAACATACCCAATATGATAGATCTGGGGCTTTACAACATAGACGGACTCGATCTGTCCGGCGTCGCTTCTCCGTCCGGCTGTTACGGCAAATGCGCCGAGCGGTCCGACGCCAAGGACACTACGTCCGGCCATTTCGAGATAGCCGGAATAATCGTTGACAAACCGTATAAAGTCTTTGAAAAATTTCCCCCCAGGATAATGGAGGAACTCGAACGCCGCATAGGCCTGAAGACCATCGGCAACTACCCGGCATCGGGAACGGAGATAATCCAGGAGCTGGGGGATGAGCACGTCGTCACGGGACGCCCCATAGTATATCTTTCGGCGGACAGCGTCATGCAGATAGCGATGCACGAGGACGTCATCCCCCTGGAGCGGCAGTACGAGATATGCAGGATCGCCCGCGCCCTCATGCAAGGGGACGACACTGTCGGGCGCGTCATCTGCCGTCCGTTCGTCGGAGGGAACGGGCATTACGCGCGAACCGAAAACCGCCGTGACTTCGCGGTGGATCCGCCGAGAGACACGGTTCTTAACCTTTTGAAGGACAACGGCAGGGACGTCATAGCCATCGGCAAGATCGAGGACATATTCAACCGCAGCGGAATAACGAAGATCGAGCACACCAAGAACAACGCCCAGGGAATAGAGGCGGTCATTAATTTTTTGGACGATGATTTCGACGGCCTGCTCTTCGCCAACCTCGTTGACTTCGACATGCTCTACGGGCATCGCAACGACGCGAAAGGGTACGCCAAGGCCCTGGAATATTTCGACGGTCTGCTGCCCAACATTCTGGAGCGTTTGTCCGGCGGCGATATTTTGGTCATCACTGCCGACCACGGCTGCGACCCGACCCATCCGGGGACGGACCACACCCGCGAATACGTCCCGCTCCTCGTCTCCGGGCCGGAGCTGCGAAAGGGAGTCAATCTCGGCGTCCGCGAGACATTCGCGGACATAGGGGCTACGGTCGCCGACTATTTCGGCTATGGAGACAATGGAAAGCTGGACGGAAAATCCTTCCTGAGTGAAGTGACGCCATGACGCGCCGTTCACAAACAACCAGGCGAAGCGCGACCTGCGTCCGCGCGAGCGGAACGGCTATATCAGATTCTCGAAGCCTGCCGTGCTGTACGGCTGTCCTTCCTTCCTGTCCGCAATCGCTTTCAATACAAGGTTGTAGTTTGTCTTGTTGATCGGATACATGGCCAGGAAGAAGGCCGTGACGACGAGCATGGCGGACGGTATGAGCGTGTTGAGCGCCAGGATTCCATGAAGCGCGCCTGCCGTCTGTTCCTGTGCCATACCGTCGTAGCCCGCCAGATCGAGGAGCCAGCCGTTGAAAAACGTACCTGCGGCGGCGCCAGTTTTTATCGCGAAGGACGAGAGGCCCTGTATAGCCGCTTCCCTCCGCCGCCCGGTGATGAATTCGTCCACCTCGCAACAGTCGAGCACCAGGGCGGTTCCTATAGTCCAGAAGGATGTGCTGAAAAAAAGGAAGCACGTCGCGTAGAGGCAGAGCAAAAGAAAGCTCGTGACGTTGATAAAATAAAACGCGAAGCAGCCGGATGCGGCGATTAGGGAATAAAGCAGCATGCACTGCTTCTTGCCGAACCTGCGGGAGACGTAATTCATAAGGGGCAAGTGCGCGAGGGATATTACCATGTCCAGCGTCCAGTAAGTTCCCTGCATCGTCTCGGAAA
>JAISLO010000148.1 GCA_031290815.1 Synergistaceae bacterium
AGCCGATGGGATAAAGCTTTTGAAAAGCTCGCCGGTCACACTGAACGGTAAACGGGCGATGATGATCTCCGGCAAGCTCATCCCCGAAGAGCCCGAGGAAGGTTCAAACGCCGAGGACACGGGCGGCGAGGAGACGGAGGTCCTGCTCCTGGCGCTCGGGGACGAAAGGATGACCGTCCTCATGTACGGTTACTACCCGGCGGGCGATAAATCGGCGGTTGGCTTGTTACGAAATTCCATGCTGTCCACGATACTGATGCCGGGACAGAGCGTCAGCTCCGGGGAATATTCCCTCTCGACGAACGGCACCAAATTTGCCCTGGCTGACGAGGCGTCGTCGACGAGGTATTATACGCTCGGCGGCGCTCCCCTGCAGGGAGATGTCAGTGTGGCTGTATACACGGCAAAACGGTCCTCTCAGGACGTTCCGGAGGATCAGCGGGCGGCTTTCGCCGAGAAAGCAATTGCTATGTACCTGTCAGCGTATGAATTCAGCATAACGAGCCGCAAAGAGGTCAGCTTCGGAGGGCTTAAAGGTTTCGAAATAACGGCTGATTTTGACGGGAAGCCTCGCAGTATCAAAACCGCCAGCGGCGGCAAGGCAAAGAGAAAGACAACGGGAAAGGGCTATCTGGTTGTGCTGTTCGGCGACGGGACTTTATACGCTTTCAGCGGGATAGCGGTGAAGAACTCGGAGTCATATCTGCAGCAGTTCAGGAAGATCACTTCCACCTTTAAGATTTTGGGAAAGAGTTGATCGTGATCATTCACCGTTCAGGAAAGCAGAGGTTCCGTAAGGGGTGGCTCCCGACTTGAATCAGATATCGTGGTTTTGCGGTCTTGTCTCAATGGTGTATATTAGAGTATATTAGAAAAAATTTACAGTAAAGGAGTGTAAGCAAGTGGCCGAGAGCAATATGGCAAGAAAATACGAGTTTCACCCCGCGCTTATCGGTGATATCGAACTGGGAAGGCCGAATCTTGGGTTCAACGTTAGGGTTGAAGTGTACAGGCTTATGCAATACACCTTCCGGGATGTGATAGAGAGCAAGTATGGGACGGAGGAAGCCGACGCGATTTTCTTCGCAGCTGGGAAGATAGCGGGGGCAGAATTCTACAGGAAATATATAGGCGAGCAAAAGGAGCTTGGAGAATTTGTGAAAACCTTGCAGAACCAGCTTAGGGAAAATGGCATAGGAATCCTGAGAGTGGAGAAGACAAGCGAAAACCTTGAAAAGCTGGTCCTGTCGGTGGAGGAGGACCTCGACTGTTCCGGGCTGCCGGAGCTGGATTTCGAGGTTTGCAAGTACGACGAGGGTTTTCTGGCGGGCGTAATGGAGTCGTATACAGGCTCTTCATATAACGTCAGGGAGATCGACTGTTGGTGCACGGGGGACAGGACTTGTCGTTTCACTGTAGATAAAGAGTAAATAGTTTGTTCTTCTATTTGGAATGAGCCTCGAAGTCAAGGATTTTAAGCCTGGAAATGGCGACAAAAAACAGATAGAGGAACTCTGCAGCGAAGTCACGGAACTGCTGGGTTTTGTGAATGCCGCTCTTACATCTCCAAAGCTTCCCGATGTTTCGTCAGCCGTGTCGAGAAACGAGATGTTTTCCGAGATTCACGACTACCTGACCATGGTTAGAAAGAGCATGTTCTCGCTCGCAAAGGGGAAGATCGAATTCAGCATTGAACAAAAGGGTTTTCTGGCGGGGTGTCTGAAGGAGCTTCAATCAAACATGAGACATTTGACATGGTTTGCCGAACGTCTTGGAGAGGGCGATTTTGAACAAAGTCTGGATTTTCTCGGGGATTTCTCCAGCGCTTTCAACGCGCTGAACGGCAAGTTCAGAAACACCATCGACGCGCTCAAGGCGAGCGAGGCGAACCTGAGGAAGCTGACGGACGAACTTTATACAAACGAGGAGAGATGGAAACTCGCCATAGCCTGTACGCAGGATGGAGTGTGGGATGTCGATCTTCGCAGAGGAGAGGGATATTTCTCGTCCCGAATGTGGGAGATATTGCGGAGGCCGGTCAGGTCCGACAGGATATTCTTCAGCGAGAGGTACTGGATGAGGTATGTGCATCCCGATGACAGGGAAAAGCTCAGGTCAAACATAATGGAAGCCGCTTCCAAGATCGGGCATGATATGCAGAGGCGCTATTCGGAGTTCCGGCTGAGGTGCGGGGATGGTCAGTATCGTTGGGTTGGGGTCCATCACATGCTCATCCTGGACAACAACGGCGACCCGTTCAGGATGGTCGGCGCCTGCGAGGACATCCAGGAGCGGAGGCAGCGCGAGGACGCTATAAGGGATCAGGCCACTCATGACAAGCTCACCGGGCTCCCGAACCGCTATCTGTACGCGGACAGGCTCTCGCAGCAGATGGTCATGGCCAAGCGCAACGAGTCGTCTCTCGTCCTGATCGTGTGGGATCTTGACGGATTCAAGGCTGTGAACGACACTTACGGACACTTGGCCGGCGACGCGCTACTCGTCGCCGTGGCTGACGTGATGAAGTCCTCTCTGAGAGAGACCGACACGGTGGCCAGATTCGGCGGCGATGAATTCGTCATGATCCTCTCGAGCGCCAGAGGTCATGAACGAGAGGTCGCCTCCCTGATCACGGGAAGGATTTTCGAGGCGCTGAAACCGATGATAAACCTCGACGGCATATTCGTGCAAATTGGAGCGAGCGGGGGCATAAGCTTCTTCCCAGGGCACTCGTCGGATTCGACCGAACTCTTCAACATGGCCGACAAAGCGCTTTATCACGCGAAGAGGCACGGCAAAAACATGGTGTGTGAGTGGACCCCTGATCTCGATAAGGCGGAGTAGCCTCGGATTGAATCATGCGAATCATCCCTCTGTATGACAATTCCAAGATAGTTCCGCGCGCTTCGCGCGGACGCGCGGCCGACCGGAAGACCAGTCAAAGGACCGTTATCCGGCGTCACGAAATGGATTCGGGAACCGCTTTTATCCATTCAGTCATCTATTCCAACCATCTATGTTTGCCTCCAGGGTAGAGAACGAGCTCCGCAAAGAGCTCGAATCCGCCGGGGTTCGGCAGGGATGGCTTGACGCGCCCGGAATCCTCGCAGCTGTGTCAGGCGGCGGGGATTCGATGGCTCTGCTCAGCCTGCTGCTCAGGTTCTTCAAGGGCAGGGTCGTCGCGGCTCATTTGGAGCACGGATTGAGAGGCGAAGCGTCCATCGCCGACGCCGAGTTCGTCCGCGAATATTGCGGCAGAATAGGAATCGAGTGTTTCGTGAAACACTGCGACGTGGCCGGCGAGGCCAAAAAAGGCGAGTCGGCGGAGATGGCCGGCCGCAGAATGCGTTATGAATTCTTCGGCGGCCTGATGGAGAGCGTAGGATTGCAATATGTTGCGACCGGCCACACCGCCGACGACACGGTGGAGACCATGCTGCTCAACCTCTTCCGAGGCGCCGGAATGCTCGGGCTGTCGGGGATCAGGGAGAGGCGCGATGGAATAGTCCGCCCTCTGATAAACTGCTTCAGAAAAGATCTGAGAACTTATCTCAGGGAGTCGGCCATCCCGTGGCGGGAGGACGAGACAAACCAGGAGAACTCCTATCAGAGAAACAAAATCCGAAATCAACTGATCCCGTGGCTGCGCTCGAACATGAACGCCTCCGTGGACAGGACGCTCCTCGGCCTCGCCGGAGAGCTCAGGGAAAAGGTCGCCTCAGTAGGGACCAGGGCAATGTCTCTCCTGAGGCTTGTCACGCGTCCCCACAAAACGGCGCTCGCTGTTTGGGACACAGCCTCCGCCAGAGGACTGGACAGGCTCAGTCTCTTAGACATCATAAGGGAACAGGGATCGCGCCTGGACCTGCCGACCCTGGACCGGAAAAGGGCCGACGAGCTCGCAGGCCTGATCCTCAGTTCTGACCGCTGGCGTTTTCAGTGGGCTGGGGACGTGGAGGTCTGCGGTTCATCCGACCTGACCGGCTGGATACATCGGAGGGCCCTGACGCCGCCGGATGCCGCCGAGCTCTGCCTGAGGCTGGGGGAACACGCATCGCTGCGGTGGGGGAAGTGGCGGATAAATCTGGACCTCAGGGATCTGTCGGACCGCAGGGGATGTCATAACCCCGGCGGCAAGGACCCTGAATGGCGGGCGCTGCTGCCTTCGTCCGGGGAGCCGACTCTGGTCTCGCTGAAAAGCGCCGGCGAATCAGACGCAAAAAAACACTTTTTGCCCTGGTGGGACGCGTTTGGCAGGCCATTTATCTCGTGGAAGTGTGAAAATTTTAACGGAAGCTGGCTGCCGGGTGTGCTTAGTGGGATGCGCGTTGAGAGTAGTTGTGCTATTATTGCTTATGTTTTTGTCGAACCGTAATGTGATATCTGGGGGGAGTCGTCTTTGATCGATGAGGAGAGTGATCTCAGACTGGGGAGGATCTTGCTGACCAGGGAAAAAATCGCCGGCCGTGTTCGCGAGATAGCGGATGAAATAACCAGGACATACAGCGGTCAGGAAATAGTGGTGGTCGGCATTCTCAAGGGCGCGGTAATTTTCATGACAGACCTCGTGCGCTGCGTCGGAAATGAAGTCGATGTCAGGATGGATTTTATGTCGGTCTCATCGTACGGAAGTTCCTCAGAGTCAAGTGGTGTCGTCAAAATAGTGAAGGACATGGATACGTATGTCGAGGGAAAGAATGTTCTCATCGTCGAGGATATAATGGACACGGGACTTACGCTTTCATATCTTCGAGACGTGATCGGAGCCAGGAGCCCCAAGAGCGTCAGGATATGCGTCCTGCTCGAGAAACCCGAGCGAAAGAAAGTGGAAAACGAGATAGCATACCGAGGATTTATAATTCCGGACGAGTTCGTCGTCGGATACGGCCTTGACTATGCCGGGAGATGGAGAAACCTTTCCGACATCTGGTGCGTCGAGGAAGGGCGCCGTGGACCATGAGCATGGCCTAGGCATTGACGGCGGAATAACGTGACGCCGATTTGATTTCACGCGGGCGTTATGAACGAAGCCAAGTGAGCCGATAATGATCTGCTTGAACTTTATGCGCATGATTTCAAATTGGCAGGAGGGGAGTTACGCTTTTGGGCAAGTTAGCAAAGAACCTGGGTATATATCTCGTGTTGATAGTTCTTGTGGTCAGCCTCGTACACGTCTTTCTCTCTCCCTCTCCGAACAACGGGGAGATAAAGACCGTGACTTACAGCGATCTGCTGAACGCCGCCGAACTCGGCAGAATCGCCAAGATCGTAATAGACGAGGAGGTAATCCGAGGGGTCTATGCCGATGGAACGGAGTTTCGCGCTTATGCGGTCGGAATAGGCGAGCTCGCGCCGAGGCTTGCCGCCAAGGGAGTGAACGTCGAGGTGCTGCCGCCCCAGAAAACGCCGTGGTGGTCGAGTCTCATGACGTCGCTGTTCCCCACCCTGCTCCTCATCGGGGCATGGATATTCATCCTGTACAACATGCAGGGCGGCGGCAGCAAGGTGATGAACTTCTCGAAGAGCAAGGCAAAGCTCTTCTTGGACAATCGCCCCAAGGTGACGTTCGAGGACGTCGCGGGGTGTGACGAGTCCAAGGAGGAGCTCGAAGAGGTCGTCGATTTTCTTAGGGATCCGGGGCGGTTTGCCAAGCTGGGGGCAAAGGTCCCGAGGGGAGTGCTTCTCCTCGGCTCGCCGGGGACCGGGAAGACGCTGTTGTCGAGGGCCGTCGCCGGGGAGGCGGACGTTCCGTTCTTCAGCATAAGCGGGTCCGATTTCGTCGAGATGTTCGTGGGAGTCGGCGCGGCGAGAGTGCGCGATCTCTTCGAGCAGGCGAGGCGTTATCAGCCGTGCATAGTGTTCATCGACGAGATAGACGCCGTCGGCCGCCAGCGCGGAGCGGGGCTCGGAGGGGGGCATGACGAGCGGGAGCAGACGCTGAATCAGCTCTTGGTGGAGATGGACGGTTTCGAGGCAGGAGCTGGGATCATCCTCATCGCCGCAACGAACAGGCCCGATATCCTGGACCCTGCGTTGCTGCGCCCCGGGCGTTTTGACAGGCAGATCGTGGTGGACCGGCCGGATGTAAACGGCCGGCTCGCGATTCTCAAGGTTCACATAAAGGACAAGAGATTGGCGCAGGGCGTCAATCTGGACGTGATAGCCCGCAGAACGCCCGGTTTTGTCGGAGCCGACCTCGCCAATCTGGTGAACGAGGCCGCTCTGCTTGCCGGCCGCAGGAACAAGGAGATGCTCGAAATGCCCGAGTTCGAGGAGGCCATCGACCGCGTTATGGCCGGGCCCGAGCGCAAGAGCAGGGTGATAAGCAAGAAGGAGCGCGAGATCATAGCGTATCACGAGGTGGGTCATGCCATAGTCGCGAGGATGATTCCCGGCTCGGACCCCGTCCATAAGATTTCGATAATCCCCAGGGGGCACATGGCGCTCGGTTATACCCTCCAAGTGCCTGAGGAGGACAGATTCCTGGTGTCCAAGCAGGAGCTCTTGAACAGGATATGCGTCCTTCTGGGAGGGCGGGTCACTGAGACGATAAAGTTCGGCGACGTGACCAGCGGTGCTCAGAACGATCTCGAACGAGCCACTCAGACCGCCAGACAGATGGTGACGCAGCTGGGCATGAGCGACCGCCTCGGGCCCGTGACGCTTGGCAAGAAGCATCACGAGGTCTTTCTTGGACGGGATATAATGGAGGACCGGAATTACAGCGAGGAGATCGCGTACGCCATAGACCAGGAGGTACGCAGGATAATCGACGAATGTTTCGAGCGGGTGAAGGAGATACTCATCGGCAGCATGGCAAAGGTCGAGGAGGTCGCTTCTATATTGTTGGAAAAGGAAGTGCTGGAGGGCTCCGAGTTCAACAAGATCCTCGGTATGCCGGCCCAGGACGAGAATGGCGACGAACATCAGGCAAAGGCCGCGGCTCCGGACGAGAGCGGCGATGAAAAGGATACCCAAGTGGAACTCGGCAATGAAGCGCAGTCTCAAAGTCAAGAAGGCTGATTTGAGGAAGCGGCAGGCGGAAACGGATATCGGCGAGGATATCCGTTTTATTTTTATCCAGTCCGCTTTTATTTGCCGCCAATGCTGATTTTTCAAGGCGCGAAGTTTGAGATTGATATATAATATGAATTGAGAGACATGATTTCACGGGAGGTGCAGCCTCGCTTGAGTTTACAATTATATAACGATATGTCCGCCGCAAAGGAGGCTTTCGAACCGATCGAGCCTGGGATCGTTGCGTTTTACACCTGCGGCCCCACTGTCTATGATTACTTTCATATAGGCAACGCCAGACCGTTCATAGTCTTCGACGTCCTGAGAAGATACCTGGAGTCGAAGGGGTACAGTGTGAACTA
>JAISLO010000149.1 GCA_031290815.1 Synergistaceae bacterium
GAGAAACCGCGTGAGAGCGTGACAACGACGCTCACTGGCAGCCCGTCGTCGCCCAATGTAACGATCAGGCTTCAAACCGAAGTGCCAAATGCCGACGCACAGGATGCCATGAGCTATGAGGACGCCGACTTCAAGGTCAGCGTAATCGGCAGCGGTTTCAAAGTCACCGATGCAAGGTTTGCTCTCTCCCGTGAGCGCGGCGCGGACGGGACCGGCATCCCTCTTGAGGTGACAGGAACAGTTTCCAGCACAAACCTCAGAGGAGCAACGATCGACA
Organism: Synergistaceae bacterium; assembly: GCA_031290815.1. Lineage (GTDB taxonomy): Bacteria > Synergistota > Synergistia > Synergistales > Synergistaceae > JAIRWR01. The sequence goes on from JAISLO010000149.1 coordinate 278, forward strand.
CCGTTACATATGTCGTAGGTATCAAACGCTATACGCAGAAGGTTGGCATAAAACTTGCCGAGACAAACGTAATAGACAACACGAAGAAAGATGTGAACGAAAACAATGGAAGCGGCGGAGGCGGTTGCAATGCAGGAGCTGCGGCGGCTGCGGCCTTGGCCGCTGCGGCGCTGGCGCTCGGCAAAAGGAACCGCAAGGGCTGAGCCAGTGGTGTAGCGAGCAGCTGAATAACAGCAATTATAAGCGCAGGAGCCTCCCTATGCCGTTGTAACAGGGAGGCTCCTGTTTCCTTGAACTTCATACGAAAAACAATCGGCGTAAGTCTTTCTAAAGGTTACTGCGGAGGTTCCGCAAAACCACAACCCTTCCGTATCAACAGGGCCGTCACGTGAAAACGCAGGGACCAGAGCGTGCCGCTGGCGGAGTTTTCCAGCCCTGTTACCGCGCCCGTTGGAAACTTTATCAGGATGGACTCCTCGTCTCCGGACAACAATAGAGAGACTAGGCGGGACACGAAGGGCTGGTGTCCCACGATCAGTATATTTCGATTTGTGCTGGCGTCCAGACGGGATGCGAACTCGCGAACATCGTCGGATGGGCGCAGGCCTTTCCGCTCCGATATGACCGGAGGGCGGCCTACACACCCAACATGCCTGCCGGCCTCGAGCGCCGTCTGCCTGCTCCGCAGCAGGGTGCTGTGATATATCTCATCCAAGCGTATGCCCGATTTCTCCAGGAACATTCCCGCTCTCCCGGCTTCGAGGAGCCCATCGGCGGAGAGGGGCCGCTCGTCGTCAAAGGGGCCTTCGAGCGCGTCCCCGTGCCTCATTATGTACAGCTTCATACCGATGCCCTCCGCGAGCTCATCTCACCAGATGATGGGAGTGACGTCGGGTTTGTCCTGCGGTTTGATAAAACCGTTTTCGATCTGCATCTTCTGAATGGCGCGATAACACTCGCTCATCATCTTCAGCCTTTTGGCCGTCTCCTCCAAGTATGACTCCATCGCGTTGAAGAAGAAAATCATCGACGGAACTGTGCGCCCCAGGTCTCCGCATACGTGAGTGAGCATCTTTTTGTCCAGAGAGCACTCCGCCGCAACCTGGCCAAGCGTGGGATAGTTGCCCGACGCGATCAACCTATTTATCTTTTTTAGTATGTCGACAGTGATGACCATCGATCAGCATCAACCCCATCAAAAATCGTTGAACTTCACAATAGTTGATTATAACAATTATGTGAGCCAACCGCCATATATGATATACTAAAAAAAACTGATAATCGTTAAAATCATTGTATGTTAATTTCTGAATATTTTTTTCTCGATATGGAGGCGTGACTTGAGAATGTGCGCGAACAATGTCACAGGCGAGCTTCCCAAACTGTCCGTCGGAATTTCGAATTTCGAGGAACTGAGGAACAAGGGCTGTCCATATGTCGATAAGACTGGATACATCGTAGAAATGATTGACAACGGTACTTTTTATTTTCTATCGAGGCCGAGGAAATTCGGCAGATCCTTGATGATATCAGCGTTCGAAACGCTCCTCTCCGGCAGGAGGGAGGTGTTCAGGGGTCTTGCCGCCGAGGATTATTTTGACCGTCCCGGCTGCATGGCGTGTCCTGTCGTGAGGCTGAACGTGGATGAAGTCACCCTGGACTCCGGCGCAAGCGGAATGCTCTCGTCCATGACGAAGATGGTGCGGGATTGCGGGGCCGTGTACGGCGTCGAGATAGCCGACGGTCTCGACCCAAACGAGGCGCTCCGGATTTTGCTGCTCGAAATCGGGGAAAGGATCGGGCCTGCCGCCGTGCTCATCGATGCCGTCGACGCGCCGATAATCGGTGCGCTTCACAACAGCAGGGCGGCTATGGAGGTGAGGGGTATTCTCCGCGAGTTCCTTCTCCAGGTGAAGAACAGCCTCCCGCTGCTGCGATTCGTGCTTATGACCGCAATAGCCCGGCTTCCCAGGGAAAACATCTTTACGGACGTCAAATCGATGCGTGACATATCGAATTCCAGCAGATACGCGGAGATATTTGGGTTTACGGAGGAGGAATTCGAGTCCGTGTTCTCCAGGCACATCGACGCGCTGGCTAAGACCAGAGGCGAGGAGAGGGACAGCCTGATCCTGAAAATCCGAGACTATTACTACGGTTACTCCTTCGACGGCTCAAAACTCCTCTACAATCCGTATTCTGTGCTGAATTTCCTGTCAGAGGGCAAGTTCAAAAACTACTGGTTCGACAACGGCCTGCAGCGGGCTCTCTCCGAACACCTGAGGAAGAGCGACATCCTGGCCGACTTCTTCCGAGGGATTGACTTTAACGCCGATACCATCGAAACTTATGATATAGAGAGATCAAACGTTACCGTTTTTTTACTCCAGAGCGGTTACCTCTCCATAAGAGAGAGAAAGGGAGATCGCGTCACGCTCGACTACTCGAACAAGGAAGTGCTGTCGTCCATGGCGAGCATGATCCAGTACGTCAAGCTGAAGGACTACCGGGCTAACGTGAAGGGACAGATGCTCGAAAAATCGATCGAAAGCGGCAGGGTGGAGGACCTGATAAAGTATTTCAATCTTATCATCACCGACATTCCGCTTGACATATTGGTGAGGGGCGAGAGGAAATTTGCTAACACAAAGCCTGAAAACGCGTCGGCCAGCTTCTATCATTCGCTGCTGTTCTCGTTGATATGGTCGTCGCGCATGAAAACACTGACCGACGGATACAGTTATGAGGGAAGGACAGGCGCTGTTATGGAAAGGGACGGACACCGCTATATGATAGAGCTGAGGGTGGAGGATGATGACGAGGCTTGCATTCACGCTGTCGGCGAGGCGATGGCTTCGATCCGCTCCTCCGCCGATGTCAGCGCATTGGGGCAGGGCAGGCTTACCGCGATCGCAATGGCCGTAGACAGATCTGTCCGGCGGGTTAACAGATATCTGGTGGAAAGGTTGTAGAATTAATGAATATTGAAGATCTGCTGCGCCGCCTCATACGAAACGACAGGGAAGGTGAATGGCTGAACGGAGACGGCGACAACGATTCCGAATGGGAGGAAGGACAAAGAAGACGTCCAACCCGTGGGAATGTGAAAATTCCAAGACTTCCGCTGATCGCCGCGGCGGTCGTCCTGTTGGTTTTGATGGGCTTCACCAGATTTGTGGATTTCTACGTGGATATACTCTGGTATGAGTCCCTTGGCCTCGTCTCCGCCCTGTGGAGGAGAATACTGCCGCAGGCCGTCTTGGTTGTTCTGTACACGCTGATCACGTTCGTCGTCTACAGCTTCTGCTGGAGGCGGGCGATGCGCATCGGCACCGAGGAGTTCGCGGCGGACACTGGAAGTGACGTAAGTCTCGTCCAGAAGAGGTACGTTATCGCATGCGCGGCCGTGCTGGCCCTTATGGACGGGTTGGGGTTCCGGTCGAATTGGCATGTTGTGATGCAATACCTGAATCGTACGGAGTTCGGCGAGGTCGACGCGATATTTGGAAATGACATAGGGTTTTACGTTTTTTCGCTTCCGCTCCTGAACATCCTGCTGCGATGGGCCATGACACTCGCCATGATTTCTCTCATCGGAAGCGTCGTGATGTTTCTGCTCTGCCGCTCTCTCCGCTCTGACGGCGGCAGAATAGTCCTGATCCGCCGCGCCAGGTTTCACCTGCTCGCCATAGCCTCCGTTTTCCTTGCCGCGCTCGGAGTCAGGCTGTGGTTTTCCAGGTACGATCTGCTCTACTCTCCAACCGGCATAGTCTTCGGAATGGGGTACACAGACCTCCACGTGAGGCTTCCCGGACTCGCCATACTATCGATCACCGCTATTGCCGCATCTGTGATGGTTGTGATCAACATCTACAGGCCGCTCTTCAAAGCGGCGGTCATC
>JAISLO010000150.1 GCA_031290815.1 Synergistaceae bacterium
CCGAGGATGGCTTTGGTGAGATCACGTATGCTGAAATCGCCGCCGCTGTTCACGACAAAACCTCCTCACATGAAAAGCACTAAACCACGGATCTGTCTCCGGCAGCAAACCGGCGCATCCCACATCCTTGCGCCGCATCTCAAATCCCACCGGAGAATGATCCGCCGGTTGGGTTTGAGATGCGGAAGCGCGCTGTCTTGCCGCCGCAGTTTGTGGTCACCGCGCACGAGGCGAAACCGCGTGTTTTTACGTCTTGACCAGAGTTCGGAGCGTGCGCGCGAGCAATTCTATTTCTCCCAGGCTATTGTAAAAAGCGAGCGAGGAGCGCACGGTTCCCTCCAGGCCAAAACGCCTAAGTATCGGCTGAGAGCAGTGATGCCCAGCTCGCACGGCGATTCCGGCCGTCTCGTCGAGGTATCTCCCCACGGACTCATTGCTGTGGCCGTCGAGGACGAACGATAGCACGCCCGCCTTTTGGTCTGCCGTCCCAATCAGCGTCAAGCCACGGACAGAACTGAGCTCTCTGACGCCGTATTCGAGCAGATCATGTTCGTGCGCCGCTATGTTTTCCATCCCTATGGCGGAAACGTAGTCTATCGCCGCTCCCAATCCCACAGCGTCAGCTATATTGCCCGTGCCTGCCTCGAATTTTCGCGGCGGTTCCTGGTATACAGTCCGCTCGAACGTCACGTCCTCAATCATGTTGCCGCCGCCGTGCCATGGGCGGGATGCTTCGAGAACGTCGTCTTTGCCGTACAGAGCTCCGATGCCATTGGGGCCGAAAACCTTATGCCCGGAAAATACGAAAAAATCCGCGTCCATAGCACTGACGTCAACCGGCATGTGGGAAACGCTCTGCGCGCCGTCTACACAAGCCCTGACGCCCCAGCCGTGGGCTATCGCAACCATCTCGTGGATCGGAACCACTGTGCCGAGCGCGTTCGACACATGAGTCATCGAGACGAAGCGGGTGCGGGAATTAAAGAGCCTCGAGTATTCGGACAAGATTATCTGTCCGCTTTCGTCGACAGGAGCGACGCGAAGCACCGCCCCTGTCTCCTCCGCCACGAGCTGCCACGGTACGATGTTGGCATGGTGTTCCAGCAGCGTCAGGATGATCTCGTCCCCAGGGCGCAGGAGAGGTTTGACGTAAGCGTTGGCGATCAGATTGATTCCCTCTGTGGTGCCGCGCACGAAGACGATGTTGTTTGCCGACGGAGAGCCTATGAAGCGGGCAATCTTTCCCCGGGCAGCCTCGTATGCGTCTGTCGAGCGTTTTGCCAGAGCGTGAGCTCCCCTGTGAACGTTCGAGTTTTCATGTTTGTAATAATACGACAGCCTGTCAATCACCTGATTCGGACGTTGGGTTGTGGCGGCGTTGTCCAGCCAGACGAGCGGCCGCCCATGCACTTCCTCCGACAATATCGGGAAATCAGCCCTGATATTATCGAGCGGCACGCTTCCAACATATTGCCTGTCCCATCCTCCGGGCGCCGAACGCGCATCTCCACTGACACGCGGTTTCACCGGCGCGTTGAGCGGAAGGACAACCGGTTTATATGCCTCGCTTGCCGACTGAGCTGGCGTCTCGGAGTAGAACTCAGGAAAGTATCCCGATATCAAGCTTGCCAGTTCACGTTCGCTGGGCAGCCCCAGCAAGTCTGGAGGGGCGATCGGCTCCACGTGAGTTTTCCCCAAAGACGGCTCGTACTCCTCAGATGTTCGGGTAGTCATAGTAGTCACCAACCTCTACATCCTCGAGCGCCGCCAGCGAGTCGACGGCGAGTATCGCCGCCGAACAGTACAGCGACAGGAGGTAGGAGGCGACTCCGTTGTCGTCGATGCCACGGAACCGGACCGACAGGCCGCGCGATTGTTCGTTGGGCAGGCCGGCCTGATAGAGTCCGATTACGCCTCGTTTCGCTTCCCCGGTGCGGACCAGCAGGATATTCGTCTTGCCCGCCTTGCCCTTGGGGTTCTTCTGTCCGTCGACGAAGAGTTTGTCCGTCGGTATTATCGGGACGCCACGCCACGTAATGAAGCTGCCGCCCGCGATATTTGTCGTAATCGGCGGGACTCCGCGTCTGGTGCATTCGCGTTCGAAAGCGGCGAGAGCGCGGGGATGGGCCAGAAAGAACGAAGGTTCTTTCCAGACTTTCGTAAGAAGCTCGTCGAGGTCGTCCGGCATCGGACGCCCGAAACGAGTCTGAACCTTCTGCGATTCGTCGACATTCTTCAGCAGGCCGTAATCGTCGTTGTTTATTATCTGGCTCTCCTGACGTTCCTTCAGACTCTCTATGGCGAGAGCGATCTGCTCTCCTATCTGGTCATACGGGGAGCTGTAGACGTCTGATATCTTCGTGTCCACGTTTATTATCGTGGATATCGAACTGAGCTGGTATTCTCGGGGTTTTTTCTCGTACTCTACGTAACCCTGCGGAATCTCTATTTTAGCCGGGTCTCTGCTGCACAGAACATCCAGCGGGGTATCGCCCTCTACCACCCTGTTGACACGGTAGATGCCGGACTCGAGCCCCTTGAACTCCAAGACGCGGGTCAGCCACCTAGGCGTTAGCGCCCCATACTGCGGCGGCGTCTTCGTAACGTTTGCGAGTTGGTACGCGCCCTCTCTTCCAAGCGCATTGATCAATTTTTCGGACATATTATTTCCTCCCAACATTCCGGAACCGCCAGCCGGCGATTCTCTCGATTATTTTGCGGCCTCTTCTTTCTCCCCTGATTCCGATGGTCAGTACCGCGGCAGGCTTTTATCGACCTCGGTGGCCCATGCGTTTACACCGTCCTTCAGGTTGAGAAGCCGCCCCTCATATCCAGTTCCGCGAAGCGCCCTGATTGCGAATATGCTGCGTTGTCCTATTTTGCACAGAAAAACGGCGTCGATTCTGGGGTCGAACTCTTCTGCCCTCCTCGCCATCTGCCCCAGCGGGATGTACTTAGCGCCAGGGAACCTGGCTATAGCTTGTTCATGCGGCTCACGAATGTCGATTATTTGAAGAGGATCGCCCCTGTCCATTCTCATCTTCAATTCAGATGCCGTTATGGTATCTATCGGTTTCTCGCCGGAGTCCAAGCTGATTCCGCAAAACCTTTCGTAGTCCACGAGTTCATGGATCGTCGGGTTTTGTCCGCAGATTGGGCAGTTTGGATCGCGATCGATCCTGAGTTCCCTAAACTTCATCTCCCATGCGTCGAACAACAGAAGACGCCCGGCGAGAATTCCAGCGCCTCCGATGATGATTTTTATGGTCTCGCAAGCCTGAATGGTGCCGATTATTCCTGGAAGAACCCCTAGCACTCCTCCCTCCGCGCAGGACGGCACCAGCCCCGGGGGAGGGGGAGCGGGGTAGAGACATCGGTAGCATGGGCCTCCTTTGGCATTGAAGACGCTGGCTTGTCCCTCGAACTGGTAAATCGAGCCATATACATTTGGTATGCCCAGCATCACGCAGGCGTCGTTTATCAAGTAGCGCGTCTGGTAGTTGTCCGTGCCGTCCGTCACGACGTCGTAATCCTTGAAAATATCAAGTGCGTTTTCACGGTCGAGCCGCGTGTTGTGAACGACCACGTTCGCGCCCGGGTTTATTCCTTTGATCCGGTCCCTGGCCGAGGCCGTCTTTGGCCTGTCTATGTCCCTTGTGCCGTGAATTATCTGGCGCTGAAGATTGGACGCCTCCACGAAGTCGAAGTCGGCAACCCCTATCGTGCCGACGCCGGCCGCCGCGAGATAGAGCGCGATTGGCGAACCAAGCCCCCCTGTTCCCACTATCAAAACCCTTGCGGCTTTCAGGCGTCTCTGTCCGTCGATGCCGACTTCCGGCAGGAGCAAATGCCTGCTGTAGCGCGAAATCTCGTCGTTCGACAGATCTTCGAGGCGGTCATCTGTGATCGGGCTCATCACGACGCGCCGCCGGCTATGGCTGGAACGAGCGTTATCACCTCTCCGCCGCGCAGCGGCGTGGAGAGCCCGTCCAGGTTTTTGACGTTTGTGTCTCCGAGAAATACGTTGATGAAGCTTCGCAGTTCGCCTCCGTCCTCATAAAGGTGCGGCCTGATATCAGGGTAGGACGCGGCGAAGTTCGACAGTGCCTCGCCGACAGTAGAGCCCTCCGCTGTAACCTCGCGCTTTCCGTCCGTGAACGCCCTCAAGGCGGTGGGAATGTGAAAAGTGACAGACATTTTGAGACCTCCCAATTTAATCCGAGAATTTTAGGTCCGATCGACATCCTGCCGAACGATTTGTTCGGCCTCGAACATTGAGCGGTCAGGGGCGAGCGTCCAGCTCGTAATGTCGTCCGCGCGCCCGCAAACAACCGCCACTATGACGTAAGAGTACCACGGCACCGCATGCTCGCGGTCGTAGTCGGAAGGGCAGGCGGCATGGTCGGGATGGGAATGGTAAAATCCGATTACATCCAGTCCCAGGCGATCGGCTTCCCTCTCGGATGCCATGTAGTCCTCCGGCAATATCTCGAAGCGGTGATACTGCTCCTCCAACTCGCGTCCGTTTTTGACCGGAAATATATATGCCGCGCCGCGCCCGCGTTCACCGCAGTCCGTTCCCAGGAGCGCGCCGCAGCACTCGTTCGGGTAGGCGCGTTCTCCTTCAGAGGTTATCGCGGATATAACATCTGACGACAGCGATATCATTTTGCCGATTCCCAGAAATGCTCGGACAGATATCTCGTCCCTTGATCGCAGAGAATCGTGACGACCAAGGCTCCCTCGGGCAGTGTTTTAGCGTATGAGAGAGCGGCGGCCACGTTTGCCCCTGAGCTCACCCCCGCGAAAATCCCCTCCTCTCTTGCCAGTCGGCGCGTCATCTCATAGGCCGCCTCAGTTGTGACTGTGATCACGCCGTCCGCCGCGCTTTCATCATATATGCCAGGTTTTATCGTCGAATCCATGTGCTTTGTGCCCTCTATGCCATGAAAGGGGGAGTTGGGCTGCACAGCCTTTATCCTAATCTCGGGGTTGAAATGTTTGAGCCGCTTCGACACCCCCATTAACGTGCCCGACGTTCCCATCCCGGTTATAAAATGAGTCACCATCCCGCCCGACTGATCCCATATCTCCACTCCCGTCGTGTCATAATGCGCTTTTGGGTTCGCCGGGTTGTTGTATTGATCGGGATAAAAATACAGTTCGGGGTGGGCCCTGGCCTCCTCGCGGGCGGCTGTATACGCGCCGTCGGAACCTTCCAGCGGGCTGGTCTCCACGATCTCCGCGCCGTAATTTTTTATTATCTCCTTGCGGCCGGCGCTTGCGTTTGCCGGCAGGTAAAGTTTCACCGGAAAGGCAAGCGCCGCACCGATCATAGCGTAGGATATGCCGGTGCTGCCGCTCGTCGCGTCGATTATCGTCGTCCCTTTGGACAGTTCGCCGCTCTCGATTCCGCCCAAAATCATGGCTCGCGCCGCTCTATCCTTGACAGAACCGCTCGGGTTGAAAAACTCGCCCTTGGCCGCAAGCCTCACGCCTGGAACCTCCGCGGATATCCTGGCGAGATCGATCAAAGGCGTGTTGCCTATCAGGTCGATCATCCGAATCGGCGTTTTCGTCATCATTTCTCATCCCCACATCCCACATAATCGTTATTTGTAGTTCACGCTCCCGGGAATCGCTTCTTTGAGGGCGTCCACGTTGACATAGTCGCGAGTTTCAAAAGTGTTCTTAATAAACCCGAATTCGAGCCCCCATTTATTTATCGCGTCGAGCGTATCGATCGTGGCCTGAGTGAAACCGACTTCGATCTCATTTCGTTCTAGGTTGACCAAGACTTGATCCGCCGGAATGTTCGTACGCTTTTGTACGATTTCAGCCGTTTTTTCCGGTTCATCGTTGATGAATCGGACTATTTCGTCAAGCGCCTTTATGTAATTTACGACAACCTCCTTGTTTTCGCTGAGGAATTTCTGGGTGGAGAGGAGGACGGTGACAGTCTGCGAGTTGATTGTTGCCAGATCAGCGATCGTCCTCACAGATGCGATTTTCGAGAGCTCTACGGAGGCTTGCCCTCCTCCCCACATGCCCGCGGCCTGTTTTGATTTGAGCACGGCAACTCCCTCCTGAGGGCTGCCAATGGGCAGCTCTTTGACGGATTTGGGGTCAACGCCTGCGACCTCCAGCAATCTTGCCGTCCAATACTCCTCCACAGTTCCCTTGCGAAGGGCGACGGATTTTCCCGAAAGATCCGCTGGAGACTTGACTGAATCGTCTGTGACGTAGAACTTCCACGAGAAAGGCGTTCCTGCCTTGGCGAGCGCGAACTTTGTATATATGCGGAGGTCGCTCTTATCCGTGGCGCCGATTCGGTTCAAAATCGCAAAATCGGCCGCCATGCCAAAATCAAGCTGCCCGAGCGTAAGCGCGTCAACAGTGTTGATCCCGGCAGAAAAAGCCTGGAATTTTACTTCCAATCCATATTTTTTAAAAATTCCCAATTCTTCCCCGATTGGCGCCACGAAGGAATCCGTTTCGCCAGCCATTACCCCAACACGTATCGTAACTGGTTTTTCAGCTCCATACATGGGGAGCGCGAGTGCCGCCAGGAGGAATATGAATATCGCAGCCGTTTTATTCAATGTCTTCATCGTTAAGACTCCTTTAATCAGTAATATTTTTAGATCTGTTGACATTGGTCTGCATTCTCTCGATCACTCAAAGATCCGCGCGCCCTTTCTGCGCTCTGCGGGCAGCAAGTTGATCGCCGGATATTCGAATGCTTTCAGTCTTTCCGGGCTGACGCCGGCCACTGTAACCACGCTCTCTGGGTTTTCGCCGACGATCGACCCCGGCACCCTGTAATAACGAATATCAAGAGCCTCTATGGATTCTTCCTGAGGGGCGTCCAGCTGAGGTATCCAATCGTATGGCAAGCGGTAGGCCCTGTATACCATGTTATGTGTGCCGCCCAGCGAGTTTGAGTAGTATGGGTTGATATATTCCCAGACTGTCCTGTGATCGACAGTTACCTCGAAGATGCGCCCGTCGGAGCCTTCCGTGATAAGGGTATTTCCGTTGGGCAAACGCTGCGCGGAGCTGACATACGGGCTGTAGAAGCGAAATTCGTCTGAGAAACCGGCGTTTATTGCGTTGTACTCCCATACGATGTCGAGCGTGACCGGGTTGAATTCCAATACTCGAGAATGATCCCTGCGCACACTGTTCTGCCCGCTTTTCGATGTCCCGTGAGGCAGACCGTATCCACCCCAGCCGCCGTTGTCGAATACGAGGAGATTGCCTTCGCCGGGCAGCCCTTTGGGGATCATGTGCAGGTGGTGCTGGCCAATTATCCAGCCAAGCTGTTCAAGCGCTGGAGTCTCTCGGAAATTAGGACCGATACGCCAGACTACCTTTCCCGTCGCCTTGCTGGTTATGGCGAGGATGTTCGCGTTTCTCGCATCCCAGATGATGTTGTCCGGATGGAAGCGTTCGTCTCCCGAGTCGTACCATTTGTTTGGACCCAAGGTAGAGATGGAATTGATGTGGAGCCAGTCGCCTAGCCCTGTCGTCACCACCGACGGGTTCCGGAACAGGACATTTATGGCTGCCTCATCAAAACCGAGTTCGTCGAAATGTTCGTTCGCGCTCCACTCCCATACGATGTTCCCGCTCCAATCGACCTCGATGAATCGGTCGTCCAGCAGCTTTTTATCTGAAATCCGCTTGTTTTCAACGTCTTTATGAACGAGAATCAGTGTGTTGCCGCCGTCTGTCTTTGGCTTCGAGAATGGAGAATAATAGCCGACTGTCGAGCCCTCTCGCTGAAAATCGTGGTGCTGACGGGCGATGTACCCAGACTGCCCATCCGGATCCTTTATGAATTCATTTTTCTCAAATTTCCATACGACTCGGCCATCCCAGTCCGCCTGCAACAAGGCGAGGTGATCTTGAAAGCCATATCTTGGGTTTCTCGCCCCAGGCGAGCCTAAAACATAACCGCCCGGCAAAATCTTATTTGGAAAACCGAGCAACCTTTCCCAAAGCTGCACCTCGTTGCCTCTCATGTCGATCAGCAGCGCCCCCTTGGCCGAGGGGAATATCGTGTACCCCGGCCATGATGAAGCCGCGTCGTAATACGTCGTGCCCGTGGGGTATATTCTCGGATGCCCCATTATGATCGCCTCCTATTCTCCTGAATCTATGACGCAGAAATTAGACAGCTCGGCTGCCCCGGAGGGCGAGATGCCGCGGAATGGATCTTCGACTATTTTTTCGCCGCTGCCGGCTATGCCTTCCACTTTAGTGACCTTGCCGCCTGGGCCTGGGGGCGCGCCGGGAACTCGAAGAGTGCTGACGTTCGCCGCCTCGATCGATGTCTCCTTGGGAGGGGCGAGCTGCGGTATCCATTCGTATGGCACGCGGTAAGCGCGGTACGTCATATTATTGACGAGAACGCCGTCGCGGCCTCGGGTAATCGTCCGAAAGTAGGGCGAGACGTATTCCCAGACCGTCTTGTGCTCTGGCGTCACCTCGAACAGCCGTCCGTCGCGGCCCTCCGTGATAAGCGTGTTGCCGTTCAGAAGACGCTGCGCCGAGCTGACGAACGACGTGTAGAACTTGTACGAATCAAGCGGGTGAATGTGTCCTGCCTCCCTAGGCGTGTATTGCCACACGATCTCCAGGGTGATGGGGTCGAACTCCAAGATGCGCGAGTAGTCCCGGCGCTGGTTTGCTGTGCCGTACTTTGAAACCGGGTTCGGCGCGCCATACCCAGCCCAGCCGCCATTATCGTATACCAGGAAATTCCCCTCTCCGGGAAGCCCTTTTTGAATCATGTGCAAGTGGTGCTGGCCTATGATCTGACCCAATCCGCCGCCAGTCCTATCGAAATCGGGGCCGACTCTCCACACGATCTTCCCCGTCTTTTTGCTTATGATCGCCATCACGTTGGCGTTTCGGCCATCCCAAACGATGTTGTCTGGGTGGAAGCGTTCGTCCCCGGCGTCGTACCACTTATTCGGGCCGAGCCTGTTGATGTTGTTGATGGCGAGCCAGTATCCCTGTCCTCCATGGGCCACATCAGAAGAAGGCTGGCGATGGATCACGTTTTTCGCGGCCTCGTCGAAGCCCATTTCGTCGAAGTGCTCGTTTGCGTTCCACTGCCAGACTATCTCGCCCTCCCAGGTGACCTCGATGATGGAGCTGTCGAGAAGCACTTTGTCCGATATGATGGGGTTTACGACGTTCCGGCATACGACCATCAGCGTATTGCCCCCGTCCGCGCGAGGCTCGGCGCCTGGTGAGTAATATCCTGTCGCGGAGCCCTCCCTCTGATAATCGTGGTTCTGCCTCGCGATCCATCTTGGTGGTTTTCCAAGATCGGTTATATGCTCGAACCTGTCAAATTTCCAGGCGATGTTTCCATTCCAGTCCACCTGAACAAGATCGAGGTTGTCAAACGTATGATTTACGGTAGTGCGTTCGCCTGTGCTTGCGATCACATAACCGCCCGGCAAAATCTTCGGAGGGTTTCCCTTGAGTCCTCGCCAGACTCGAACCTCGTGTCCGTTCATGTCAATGAGTACCACGCCTTTGGCGGACGGCAGGACAGTATAACCGTTCCATGCCGCCTCCCGGTCGTAGATCGTCACCCCCGTCGGGTATATCGTTGGATGTCCTATTTCCTCCACTCTCCTTACTAATATCGTTTTTTAGGTAACGTCAGCCCTTTACGCCATATCGCCGGAGGATGGTTCTGCCAAAGAAACGAAGGAGTCTGTCCGACAGATAACCCGACAACCCGAGCGTCAAGATGCCCACGAATATCCAGTCGGTCCTGAAGTAAAGCCTCGAGGTATAGATCAGATATCCTATTCCGCTCTGCGCCGCCAGCATCTCGGCGGCAACGATAGATATGATCGCTCCCGACAGCCCGAGCCGTATGCCTGTGAAAATGTAAGGCACGGAGGCGGGGATCGTAACGGTGTAAAAGATTTGAAACGGAGAAGCTCCCTGCGATTGCGCAACCTGGATTTTTATCTCGCTGATGCCAGCAACGCCTGCGATTGTGTTGATAATCACAGGGAAAATCGTCGCGTACACGATAATAGCGATCTTCGATTCCTCTTCCACTCCAAACCACATCAGAAACAGCGTCAGAAATCCGATCGCCGGCACAAATCGAAAGAAATTTATAAAGGGTTCTAAGATCTCCCTCGCCAAGACAAATTGACCGACGATCAATCCTATCGGGACAGCGCATACAATTCCAATGCTCCAACCGACAAATATTCTCATGAAACTTATCGCGACGTAGTCGAACAGCACTCCATTTCTAACAATCTCCCATCCCCCTTTCAAGGTCTGTGCCGGTCCCGGCAGGAAATCGGCGTCATTGAACAGCGAGGCCAATTGCCATAAGGCTGTTATCAACACGAATGTAACGGCGCCTTTTTTCAACAAAACGTCGAAAATTTTATTTTGTCTCATCTTCTCCAACCGACTCATATTTCTCTCCAACCTCTATATCTCGTATTCAATATCGAAGAATCCCTGAATCCGCTGGAAAAAATCGGCGACTTGCGCATTGTCCAGCTTTCGGGGATACGGAACTCCAATGTTGATTGTCTCGAGGATAGTTGCGTTTGGCGAGCGCGACATTATGCTCACCTTCTGTCCAAGGGAAACAGCTTCCTGTATATCGTGAGTTACGAAGAGAATCGTCTTTCCTGTCTCCTTCCATATGGCGACGACTTCCTTCTGCATCAGGCGGCGAGTTTGAGCGTCAAGCGCTCCAAATGGTTCGTCCATGATCAAAATCTCAGAGTCGTTTGCTATGCTGCGGGCGATTTGCACGCGTTGTTTCATTCCCCCCGACAGTTCGTCAGGGTATTTGTTCTCGTGTCCCTCGAGTCCCACGACCTTGATGCATCTGCTGACAATCTCGTCGCGTTCTGCTGTTGGAGTACCTTTGATCCTAAGGCCGTACCCGACATTTTTCCAAACAGTGTTCCACGGGAAAATAGCCGCGTCAGCGTTTTGGAATACAACGCCGCGCTCCCTCCCTGGCCCATCGATGTTGTGACCGTTCACCGTTATGCTGCCGCCGCTCTTGGGTACAAAACCAGCTATGATATTGAGCAGCGTCGATTTTCCGCAACCGCTCCACCCAAGGAAAACATGAAACTCCCCTCTCGATATGTCCAGGTTGATATCGTCCAAGATGAAGGTTTTTTCACCTTTAGTTTTATCTGATTCATAAGATTTCGACAGATGTTCAATTTTGATTATGATGTCCTCACCCATTCGCCTTCCCCCATACCAAGCATAACACGGTTTAAACATATATAAATAATAGGAAAACTATGGTTATTTTACATGCATTACCTATATTGTCAAGCGGATGATTCTGGATGACTCCGGATGGTTTCAATATGTTTTACAGTGGACAGAATACGGTCAAAGGGACCCAAAAGGGGCCATTGAGGGGCTCTTAGGGTGCGAGAAAGACATAAAGGAAGCGGAAATGGTGGGGTGGGGAGGCATTCCGGTTTATCCCGGCTCGTGGATCGCGGTAATCCGAACCTGAAATTGAAAAGCCCCTCTGCGCCATAAGTACAGAGGGGCTTTGTATGGAGTTGATTACCGCGTCCTAATCCTTGCGGCCCTTTCTTGTCAGCGCGAACGCGGCAGCGGCCAACAGCGTTATCATTGCCGCTCCGGCGTCGCAGCCGCCGCCGCTGCCCGATGGGGCGACTTCCACTTCGGACAGATCCTTGGTTTGGTCGTCCTTCACTTCGTCCGTTTCGAGTTCGTAGGTGACGGCGTATACCGACAGGTGCCTGGTCTTGAAGTACGCCGTGTTCCTCTCGTACTTCCTGCCGTTTGTCATCTTCTCGGTGTTTCCGTCCCCGGCAATGTGGACCGCCCATACGCCATCCGGTACCTCGCCGGTTTTGAGCGTGTACGGCAGGCCGATGGTCAGCTCGCCCGTCGTCTCGAAATTCTCGGTCTTTGTATTGTTGACGACCACGGACACGTCGTAGACCTCGCGGACATTATCGGCATCGGCGGTCAGAACGGTCTTCTGTTCCTCGGTCAGAGTGTTGTCTTCCACTATCGCGTTCGTCTCCTTGCGCTCAACGTCTATTTCGACCACTTCAGCGCCCGGAGAGGCGGTCTGCGTCTGCGCCAGCAGGTCTGCCATCGCGGCGGTGTCGAGCGTGACCTCGCCGATGGCGGTGACGATCTTGACGTATTCAACCTCGCTTTCCGCCACGGCTGACAGGTCAGAGACCTGTATCTCCACCTTGACGACTTTGGCGGCCTCGGTGGCGACAGTCGGCACTTTGTCAACCTTTATCTCTATCGTTGGCTTCACTGCCTCGCCAGACTCGGTTTCACCGGCGTCGAAGGCAATTTCTACGGCCTGATCGATGGCGCTGGTCAGAGTGCCCTCCGGCACGGACACTGAGACCGTTTCCACGCCGGACGCCTCGTCAACCTCAACCTTTACGCTTTCTTCCAGCTTCAAATCCACGATGACGGCTGGCGCTTCCGCGTCGTCGCGGTCCACTACGAGCGTCGGAGTCTCCGGCTCGGCGGGGGTATCGGTATCGGTCGAACCGCCGCTTGTGTCGTCGTCGGCGTCTGAGTCAGATCCTGGATCTGGGGCTGGTGTTGGGTCTGGATCAGGGGCGGGATTCGACGGAATCCTGCCGCCGCCGCCCCCGCCGGAACCGCCGTTGCCGGGATTGGAATCCGAGCCGCTGTCAGGCCCCTTGAGCGTCGGATAGCCTTTGCCCGCGACGTACTCCCACGGCGCGTCCTCGCCGGTACGGTCCCTGTTCAAGAGAGCCGCCATCTCCGGGCTAGCGAACTCGCCGGCGTTTTTCGATTTGATGACTTCTTTAACAATTTCGGTTCCAAATCCGTCCGCGCCTCTTAGCGCTGTCACATCGAACAACTCCGTGCCGATGCCTTCGCGGTAATATGTATTCGCGAATAGATAACGTACTTCATACTGGCTAAGAGGACTGGTGGTGCTCCCGGTCTTCCCGATAATCTTTCCCTTGGCTGATGTTGAGGTGATCTCTCCGTAACTGAATACATCGCTGATATTGAAGTATTCATGTCCCCAGGGGTACAC
>JAISLO010000151.1 GCA_031290815.1 Synergistaceae bacterium
TTTATTATGCCCTGATCTCGCCGCCTAGCTGTTTTGACAGCCGTTTTTTTATCACGGCGGCCGCCGATTCTATTTCGTCTGATGTGAGTGTCTTCTTGTCGGAACCGATCACGAGGCGAAGCGTTATCGACTTCTTGCCCTCCGGTATTTGTCTGCCTCGGTACTCGTCGACAAAGGACGCTGACCTGACGAGGTCCGACGCCGCCCTCTTGCCCAGTGCCGCGGCCTCGATGCTCTCCCACTTCACAGGCTCGTCGAACAGCATCGATATGTCGTACTCGACCTGCGGGTACTCCGGCAGATGAGAGTATTTGTTCGTTCGTGACGGCAGCGGGACGAGCGTTTCAATGTCGATGTCAAAGACCATGACGGACGACTGCTTTATCCCGGCCGCCAGCGCAGACCGCTTCGAGAGCAGCGCCAGAGCGCCCGCCTCGTTATTCGCGCTCGATATGTTGAGCCAGACGGTCTCGTCAGCCCAGCCCGGCCTGTCCGTCTGACAGAAGGAGAGCGGCTCTGTGTGCGCGTACCGCTGGATTCCCTCGACCGTTCCCTTCGCTCGACGGAACAACTCCGCGACGCCGGCATCCCTGCTGACTAGAACGCCGGTCACGTGACGGCGCTGTTCGGGCAGACGCTCGCGTTCGTCGTATGGGGAGGAAAAATTACGATCGAAGAACACCTGAGACAACTCGTAGACGGCAAAATCGTCCAGGTAACGAGCGTTCTCGGAGACAGCCTCTAGCAGGTTCGGCAGCAGCGACGAGCGGACGAATCTCTCGTTCGGCGCGGGCGGGGCGGATATCTCCAGCATCTCTTTCCTGTCCTGTGAAACGGCGTCGAGATACTCGTCCTTCACCCACGGGTACGTGAAGACCTCCTGCATTCCGCAGCGGAACGACAGATATTCCCTCAGCCTGCGCTCGATGTCCATATCGATCTGATTTATGGCCCGCTCGAACGTCGTGGTTATCGGCGTCGGTTCGAAGTTTTCATAGCCGTGAAGACGGGCGGCCTCTTCCATTATGTCGTCCGGAAGCGATATGTCGCCGGTCGAGCGCCACGAAGGCGGCGTCACGGTCAGGACGTCTCCTGATATCTCGCACGAGAAACCAAGACGGTTCAGGATCTTCTCTATTTCGCCATCCGCAAGGCGCTTGCCCATGCGGCGGGCCAGCCAGTCGAGCGAGACGTCGAACCGGATACGCTCCAGCGGCCTGGGATAGTTGTCATGATAGCCTGAGAGTTTCATCTCCGGGAACTCGGACGCAAACACATGGCAGGCCAATCTCAGCGCCTGATCGGCGCGCTGAGGGTCTATTCCTTTCTCATAGCGAACTGAGGCCTCGGTCCTCAAGTCGTTCCTCTGTGCCGTCCTCCTGAGGCCGATGGGCTCGAAGTTGGCGATCTCGAGGATCACGCTCGTCGTGTCATCCAATATGGAGTCCTTGACGCCGCCCATGATCCCGGCAAGGGCTACGGCTTCGTCGTCATCTGCTATCACGAGATCATCCGTCGAAAGAGCGACCTCCTTCCCGTTCAGCAGGACGAGGCGTTCTCCATCGCCGGCGCGTCGTACCGTTATGCCGCCCTTTATGTTGCCCGAGTCGAACGCGTGCGTCGGCTGGCCAACCGCGAGCATCACATAGTTCGTAACGTCCACCAGGGCGTTTATGGGGCGCATTCCAACCCGCCATATACGGCTCTGAATCACGAACGACGACGGCTTGGCGTACACTCCGTCGATCTTCACCCCCAAGTATCTGGCGCATCGGTCCGGGTCGTCTATGACGATCTTTACATCTCCGACGCCGCCTGGCAGCCTGAACTCAGGAAGTTCCCTCATGGGAGCGTCGTACAGCGCCGACAGCTCGCGCGCTATACCATAGTGTCCCCACAGGTCGGGGCGATTGGTCAGGGATTTGTTGTCTATCTCCAGCAGCACGTCGTCCAAGCCGAGGGCTGTGGCCAGATCCGTCCCTGGGGGAGCGTCGAAGCCCGAGAGGTCGGCGATCGTAGCCTCTTCCTCGAACGGGAAGAGGTCGAACAGCCCTATCTCCGACGACGCGCAGATCATCCCATAGCTCTCCACGCCGCGCAGCTTCGCGTTTTTTATCTCTACCAGGCCGCCCTCTCCGTGCCATCTGACGAGAGCGCCGGGTTTTGCCACGGCCGCCTTCATGCCGCTGGTAAGATTTATGCCTCCGCAGACGATATCCTTTATCTCGCCGCCGCCGATGTTCGTGCGGCATATCCTTAGCTTGTCGGCGTTCGGGTGCGGGAGGATCTCCTCGATCAAGCCTACTGCCATATTCTTGAATCTGTCGGACAGGTTTTCGACGCTCTCGACCTCCACCGTGGACATCGTGAGGTCGTATGCCAGGCGCGATACATCCAGCCCATCCGGCAGTTCGACGTATTCCTTTATCCAGTCGAGCGATAATTTCATCTAAGCACTCCCCGCTCCGTTATTTGAACTGGCTCAGAAAACGCAGGTCGGCGCTGTGGAACAGCCTCACGTCGTCCACTCCGTAGCGCATCATGACCAGCCTGTCCAGCCCGATATTGACATAGAAGCCCGTGTACTCGGCCGGGTCCAGCCCCGACGCGGCGAGCACGTTCGGGTGCGGAGTGCCGCCGGGCATTATCTCAATCCAGCCGACGTGTTTGCACACGCTGCATCCCGAGCCGCCGCACACCAGGCATCCCATGTCGATCTCGTATCCCGGCTCGACGAAGGGGAAGAAGCCCACCCTCATGCGAACAGGGACGTCCCGCCCGAAGACCTTGTCTAGTATGCTCTTGACCATCACCTTGCCGGCGGAGAATGGAAACTCTCTGTCCACCGTCAGCGCCTCGTATTGGAAGAACGCGCGTTCGTGCCGCGCGTCGGTGGTCTCGTTTCTGTAGACCCTGCCTGGGTAGACGAAGCGGTACGGGGGACGGCGCGTCTGCATGTAACGGACGCTCGCCCCGGTCAGGTGAGGTCTGAGACAGAGGCGGTCCCCGCCCCGCCCGGAGTCGTGTCCGGCTATCCAGTATGTATCCATGCTCTCGCGGGCCGGGTGGTCGGGAGGAAAGTTCAAGTTGTCGAAGGCGTAGAGCTCGCTGGTTATCTCGCTCTCCTGAAATATTTCAAATCCAAGGGAGCGGAAGGCGTCGTCGAGGTCGTAGCGCATCTGCGTTATCGGGTGCAGCGCTCCGCCATGAGGCGCAATGCCGGGGACCGTCAGGTCGAAGTCCGGCGAGACCGCGGAGGAGGCCAGTTGAATGGCCTCCTCCCTCTCCTCAGCGAGCTTGGCGAAGCGGTTTTTGAGCTCGTTTGCGATCGACCCGATCTCGGGCCTCTCAGACGCATCCAGCGACTGTATATCCTTTAGGATATCGGTGAGGGCTCCCTTCCTGCCGATGAGGGATGCCTTCACATTGTGCAGCTCTGAGGTGGTGGATGCAGACGCGATGCCGGCCTCGCCGTTCCGCCTCAATTCGGCGAGTTTATCCTTCATTGAGGCGCTCATTACTATACCGCCAGAGCCTCCCTGGCTTTTGAGACGAGCTGTGTGAACGCGGCGGCATCATGCACCGCCAGGTCCGCCAGCATTTTGCGGTTGATCGTAACACCGGCCCTCTTCAGGCCGTTCATGAAGACGCTGTACCGCATTCCGTTCAAACGGGCGGCGGCGTTTATGCGCATGATCCATAGCTTGCGAAAATCGCGCTTCTTGCGCTTGCGATCGTGATACATGCGGGTCAGGGATTTCAGGTACGCTTCCCTTGCCCTGCGGTATACGTTCTTCTTGCGCCCCCAATAACCCTTTGTTATCGAGAAAAGTTTTTTTAGTTTTCTCCTGCTCGCGCTCGAACCTTTAACTCGCATTTCCAGTCACTCCTAAAATCATATTTGTACGACACACGCAACATCAACGGGCACTGCCCAAACTCATCAAGACGCCGGCAATATCGCCCAAGGTCAGACTTGGCATGTCACATAACTGCCACATCTGTAAGGCAGAGGGTGATCAACCGGCTTTCCTTATAAAAAGAGCGAGCCAGGGTTTATGCGTATGGAATCAGATTTCTCAGCTTTGCCTCGAAGGACGGGTTGACGATTCCCTTCTTGCGCATGTTGCGCAGCCTTCTCTGTCCCTTGTTCACCAGGATGTGGCGGCGTCCGCTCTTCTGGTAGGAGACGTGTCCCGATCCTGTAAGGGAGAAGCGTTTCTTCGTCGACGAGTGCGACTTCATCTTTGGCATGGTATTTTCACCTCTCGATCAAATTCTATATTATTCTGTTTTATCCGCGTCGGCCGAAGCCCGCTCGGTCTTTGAAGCGGCGGGAGCGGAGACGTTATCGTCCTTGGCCGGTTTGGGCTTGTCCGGTTTGGGGAGGGGCTG
>JAISLO010000152.1 GCA_031290815.1 Synergistaceae bacterium
CTTTGTCATGCGCCGCACCAGCCGCATCATAGTGGCGATGCTCGGCATTTTGAAGGCTGGCTGCGCTTACATTCCCATCGACCCCGACTACCCGGCGGAGCGCATCAGGCACGTGCTGAATGAAAGCGGCGCGAAGTTCATACTGACGACGCCTGACACCAGCGCCACCGCCGAGGAGGCGATTCGATCCATACAAACCGGCAAACTTGGTCAAACCAATCAAACAGGCGAAGAGACGGCGCGCGCGCTGGACTTCGACTCGCTCCTTGAGAACGCGGACGTGAGCGAACCGAGCGTGACGGTCACGCCCGACATGCTGGCCTATATCCTGTTCACCTCCGGCTCGACCGGGAAGCCCAAGGGAGTGATGATCGAACATCGCGGCATAGCGAACTTCATCGTGGACGACGAGCTGAACACCCATGTCCGCGCCCTTGTGAGCGGCGACTGCGTTATGATGTCCATAACGACGATAGCCTTCGACATATTCGGCATAGAGACGCTGCTCATCCTATGCAACGGACTTACGACAGTATTGGCGGACGACGAGGCGGCAAAAGACCCAGTGCGCTTGACCGAACTCTTCGAACGGACAGGCGCTGACGCCATTGACTCGACCCCCACCAGAATCTCGGAATACTCCGGGTACGGGCCTTTTTTGAACACGCTCAGCCGATGCAAGGCGATCATCATCATCGGCGAAAAATGCCCGGCGGCGCTCCTGGCTCGCCTTAAAAAGGACAGAACATTTAAAACCGGGCTTTTCAACGTCTACGGCCCGACAGAGATATCCGTCGCGTGCAACGGCACAGATTTGTCGGACACGGAAGATATCACAGTCGGCCCACCGTTGCTCAACGTGCGCGAGATAATCGTCGACACGGACGGCAACGCGCTTCCGCCCGGCGTCGTCGGCGAACTCTGGGCCGGCGGACGAGGCGTTGGGCGCGGCTACATCAACATGCCTGAGATAACCGCCGAGCGTTTTGTGACGCGGGATGGAGAGCGTTTTTACCGGTGCGGGGACTTGGGATATTGGACGGAGGACGGAGAAGTAAAAATACTCGGGCGCAACGACAACCAGATCAAGCTGCGCGGCCTGAGGATAGAACTCGGCGAGATAGAAAGCGTCATGTCGTCCATCGACGGAATACTGTCCTGCGCCGTGATAATCCGCAATATCCGAAACTCCGATCACCTCTGCGCCTACTACGTGGCAAACCGTGACATCGAACCCAGCGAGGTGAGGGAACGCCTGGCGAAAAGCCTGACGCCATACATGGTTCCCACCGCCTATAAGCGCCTTTCCGCCATGCCCAAGACGCCCAACGGCAAAAACGATCTCCGCGCTCTGCCGGAGCCGGAACTGCTGAAGGCCTCCGGCTATGAAGCTCCCAAAACGGCGCTGGAGGAGGCGGTTTGCTCCATCTTCGCGCGCGTGCTGGGCCTGGAGAAAGTCGGGGCGGGAGACAGCTTTTTCGACATCGGCGGCTCGTCCCTGACTGTCACTCGCGTCGTTGTCGAAGCGAGGGAAAAAGGGCTGAGCGAACCGAAAGGAACCTCGATCTCCTACGCCGACGTTTTCGCCCACCCGACGCCAAGAGAGCTTGCAGCGCTTCTCTCCGGCGGGGGAACCGCCGCGAAACCGCCCGAACAAGACGAGCTGGACTACGACTACGGCCCGATAAACGAGCTGCTGTCGAGGGGAACGATAGACGCGTTCCGTTCCGGCTCGAGGCGTCCGCTCGGCAACGTGCTCCTCACCGGAGCGACGGGCTTCCTGGGTTCTCACGTGCTTCGCGCTCTGCTGGATGAAAGAGAGGGCATGATATTCTGCATGCTGCGCAGAAAACGGGAGCCGGCCGAAGCCAGGCTCAAGAACATGCTTTTCTACTACTTCGAGGACGACTTCGCGCAGTCGTTCGGCGTAAGGCTGCACGCGGAGGACGGGGACATCACTGAGCCAAAGTCGCTCTCGGCCCTGGAGCGGCTGCCGATCGACACGATCATCAACTGCGCGGCCAACGTTACGCACTTCGCGAAGGACACGAGCATAACCGACGTGAACCTGGGCGGCGTCCGAAACATCATCGATTTCGCCGTGCGCAAAAAAGCGCGGCTTGTGCAGATATCGACGGCGAGCGTGGCCGGCTTCTCCGTAGAGGGTGTCCCGCCGGAGGAAAGCGCGTTGAGTGAAACTATGCTTTATTTCGGTCAAAACTTAGAAAATCAGTACATCCACAGCAAATTCATGGCGGAGCGGGCGATTCTGGAGACGATTCCCAAAGGGCTGGACGCCAAGATCATGCGGATCGGCAACCTCATGGCCCGCAGCAGGGACGGGGAGTTTCAGATCAACGCAAACGCCAACTCGTTCCTAGGCCGCCTGCGCGCGTACCAGACGGTGGGCTGTTTCCCGTATTCCGGCTGCATGGAGCGGGCGGAACTCTCACCCATCGACAGCGCCGCGAGGGCTATTTTGCTGTTGGCCGGCGCGCCGCCGGAGTGCGTCGTGTTCCATCCGTTCAGCGATTACACGTTCTATATGGGAGACATTGTGGAGACCATGAGGGCCGAGGGGCTTCGAATCGACTTCGCGGAAGACGCCGTTTTCGAGCGCGCTCTTTCGGACGCCATGAGGGACAAAAACAGGGCGGAAAAGCTGGTTAGCCTGATAGCCTATCAGAACGTGGCCCAGGGAAAGCGGGCGTCCCTTTTGGAGGCGAAGAACGGCTACACGTCCCAGGTGCTCCGCCGGATGGAGTGGCGGTGGCCGGAGGCCGCAAAAGAATACCTCAGCCAGTTCCTCCGCGGCATGATAAAGCTGGGATATTTCGACAGCGAAAATTGATGACCGGACTGTATTTGGCGGACATTCGCCGAGTCGAGCGAAACGCCGGCCGCGCGGCGGAAAAAATTTCCGCCGTTTACCCGGAACGAATGCGGAAAATCTCTCGTCTGGCGCGTGAGAAAGACAGGCTGCGTTCCCTAGCCGGCGCGCTTTTGCTTTACGAGATACTGGGCGCTCCCAAGATTTTATACGGGGAACATGGCAAACCGTATATACCGGGCGGACCGAACTTCAGCCTCTCGCATTCCGCGGATTACGCCGTTCTCGCCGTGGATCGCGAACCGGTGGGCGTCGATA
>JAISLO010000153.1 GCA_031290815.1 Synergistaceae bacterium
GGCGAGACGCCGATTCAAGCGTCCTCGGGAGACGCCTTTCCTCGTTCAAAGTTATGACATAAAGCGAGAGTTTCTCTATGTGCATTCGAGCGATCCTCCGCATTCCACATGCAAATTAAAACAGGTAATCCATTGAAATAACCAAGTTAAAAGTATACACTACAATCTGACGAAAACCAACCCTGCCCCGACTGGAGTGACGTTTTTGAGAATATTGAACTACGTCGACAGCAATGAGCTCTCATTCAGAATCCCGTGGATCGGCCTCATGAAGGAGCTCGAACGCCGAGGAACAGAGCAGGTCCTGCTCTGCAGGCCGGGCGGAAATATGGAACAGGCGGCGCGCGTGTATGGTGTGCCCATACGGACATGGGCCCCTGTTTTCCCGAGCGCGCCGTTTTTAAACTGCGGATATCCGTCCGTGGCGAGGGAGATAGCGCCTGACATAGTCCTGACCAGGTTGTCAAGCGCCGCTGCGATCGCCGGCTTCTGGGGCAAGCGTCTTGGAATACCTACCGTAGCGATGCTTGATAAGGAATCAAAGGCCAAGTATTTCCGCAACGCCGATCATTACGTATCCTGTTCACGATGGATCAAGGACGCAATGGCGTCAAGGGGAATACCCGAGGACAGAATAGACGTGGTGCATAACTCAATTGATCCTGAAAGGTACGCTCGAGATTCCGTTGTCAGGGAAGAATTCCGCAAATCGCTTGGAATCAGCAGCGATGAGAAGGTTTTTGTAGGCATAGGTATGTTCAATCCCGAAAAATCGTTCGACATTCTCGTAAGGGCATTTTTCGCCGCGGCCGGAAGGAGGGATGATATACGTCTGTTGCTCGTCGGTGACGGGCCTCTGAGGCCAAGCTATTTAAAATTGATAGACAAGCTCGGCGTTTCGGGAAGGGTTGTCGTTTCGGAGGGATTTGTCGACGATGTGAGGCCCTGGCTGTGGGGGGCCGATTATTATGTGATGCCTTCCTCGAAAGAGGGTTTTGGAATCGCGGCGCTCGAGGCCATTGCAGCCGGTCTTCCGATGATTGTCTCCAACACCGGCGGGTTGTTGGACATAGTCGCCGACGGTGAGAGCTGCATCATGGCGGAAGCTGGAAACGCGGATTCGTTCGCCAAGGCAATGCTCACGATACTGGACATGGATGAAGCGTCTATCGGAAGGATGCTCTCCGGTTCCATGTCGCGGCTGTCCTACTTCACGAACGAGGCTCTAGCGGACAGGATGATCGGCGTGTACCGAAGCGTGCTTGACAGGCGGCTCCGATGAGCAGAGTCATGCTGATACTCCCCGAGCTGTCGGAGGGAGGCGTCGAGAGACACGTTGTGTCGCTATCGAGAGAGCTCTGCGCGCTGGGGTGCTGGGTGACCGTCGTCTCGGCCGGCGGGCAGCTCGTATCCGAGCTTGCCGGCGGGGTGAAACACATCGAGATGCCAGTGCACAGAAAGAATTTGCGGACCATTATCTCGTGCGCGCGCAAATTGGCGGATGTCGCCGTTGGGGGCGGCATTCAGATCATCCACGCTCATTCGCGGGTTCCGGCGTGGATAGCCCTGCTCATGAAAAAACTCACCGGAATCAAGCTGGTATGTACGGCGCACGCCCGTTATTCGCTGAATTATGCGCTCTTGCCGTTCCGCGCGTCCGACGGGGTAATATGCGTGTCAAGATCGGTGCGCGATTACCTGTCCAACTGGCTCCCCATGAGGAGTTCTGTCGATGTCATATACAACCCAAAACCAGACAACGCAGAGACTTGGACTGGGAGCAGCTACCCTGTCAAACGCTTGTTGTATCTTGGGCGGTTGACCAAGATAAAAGGGCCGATGGTCCTGATCGACGCTCTTGGAACGATTGGCGGAACGGGCTGGGTTTTGGATGTAGTCGGCGACGGACCGATGTTAAACGATCTGATGCGGCGGGCCGGCGATCTGGGCATCGCCGACAAGGTATTCTTCCACGGCAGGCGCGACGACGCCGAGAAATGGATATCGAGATGCGACCTGTTTTTGTTTCCCTCGTTAGACGAGGGGATGAGCTTATCATTGATAGAGGGCCTCTCCGCCGGCGCTCCATTGCTGGCTTCGGACATCCCGTCCGTCAGGGAGATAACCAACGGATTCGGTCTTATCAAGCCTGGCGACAGCGCGGCGTGGGCGGCGAGAATAGAGGATTATCTGTGGCGCCCGGCCAGCGCCGACGGCCTTGAAATGACGGTGAAACTGCCCTCGCAGAGGGAGATGGCGCAGGCGGTCTTGAATTTTTACGAAGGTCTGTTATCATAGGCAAGGTTTTAGAGATCGCGTCCTCAGTGGCGTAATATCAATCTTAATTTTAAGGAGTATGATGTAGTTTGAAGCTCAACGTATTTTGCGGAAGATTTGTGTTAATGTTGTCAGCGGTATTGACAGCGGCGGCCATGATGGCCGGGACAGCGGCGGTTGCCGCGGTTGTGACCGACGGAACTGAGACTTACCTGTCCTATGTGGTGACTACGGAGTGGCTCAAGGCAAACCTTGGCAAGGTCGTCCTCATCGACGCGCGCGATCCGTCCCTGTACAAAGGGCAGCAGGGGCATCTGCCCGGAGCTGTAAACGCGGAATGGAAGTACTTCGCCAACATGAACGGCAATGTAGGCAATCCAAAGTGGGCGACCGTGCTCGAACCCGCCGCCTTGGCGAAGAAGATCGGCGCTCTCGGAATCGACGGCAAAAAACCAGTCATAGTTTATGGCGACGGCGGCGACTGGGGAAACGCCGGGTGGGTGGTTTGGGTACTGCGCCTGACGGGGTTCAATGACGCCAGGATATTGGATGGAGGCTTCACTGCATGGCGGGCGGCCGGCGGCAAGACCGACAGCAAGGCCTATTCCAACAAAGCGGTTTCGTACCCAAATACGAAGTTCAATGAGTCCTACATCGTAACGACCGAATGGATGAAGGAGAATGTCCAGGATTCCTCGATAGGCATCGTCGACGTGCGCACGCCGTCCGAATACACAGGGGAGTCCCGTTTCTTTGGCGAACGCCGCCCAGGACACATCCCCGGAGCGATCAATCTCCCAATGGATAAGGTGTTCACACCTGACTTCAAACTGCTCCCAGAGGCGGAACTGCAGTCCCTCTTGAGCGCGTCTTTCCCAGACAAGGAACAGACTATAATCCTCTATGACACGTCAGGAGTCCGCTCAGCCTTCATGACGATGGCCTTCAGGCTCGCCGGGTACAAGAACGCGCGCAACTACGACGCGTCGTATCAGGTCTGGTGTTCGGACGCCGACACTGAGATAGTTCAGGGTCCCAACCCAAGGTAGAC